>CAZDMM010000151.1:6042-12015 GCA_964505845.1 uncultured Caldilineaceae bacterium | reverse complement strand
GGTCAGCGGCCGGCCCTGCGAGGGGGCCAGGTACAGGCTGCCATCCGGCAAGATGGTCACTCCGTAGAGGTTGAAATCGGCCGGCAGCCCGCCCTGCAAGGTTTGCCAGGAGCGGCCGGCGTCAACGGATCGCAGCAGTAGATTGGGTTGGTCGTAATCCTGGTAAGCCAGCAGGTAAACGGTTTGGTCGGCGGCAAAGGTGGGCGAGAAGAGGAGCCGCACCGACCCTCGATGGGGAGCCAGGCCGGCCGCAGAGGGCTGCCAGCTTTGCCCGCCGTCGCTGCTGCGCCAGCGCCCCTCACTCAACACCAGGCCATCGCGGGCAAAATCGGGTGAAAAGGCGATTAATCCGGCGGGCAGGCCGGTATCGGCCCAGGTGTTGCCGCCATCGCTGGAGCGGCGGATGGTACCGGCGCTGATGAGCACCAGCCCATCCCGCACAAAGTTGGGCGACACGGCAATGCCGGTGACTTTGGCATTGGCCGGGTCGTCCGTGTAGGTAGCGGCCAGGGGCAGCCAGGTAGCGCCGCCGTTGCTGGAGCGGTAGAGTCCGCCCGTCTCACCGCTGAGGAAGATGACCTGGTCTTGCCCAAAGGTGGGTGAAAAAACAATTTGTTTGACCTGCAAATCGGTCAGGCCGCGGGTGGCGGGCTGCCAGGTATCGCCGCCATCCTGGGAGCGGTACAGGCTGCCGCCCCGGTCCGGCCCGCCGAGAGCGACCAGCAGGGTGCGGTCATTTTGAAAATTGGGTGAAATGGCAAAAGTGGTAACGTATTTATCGGGCAAGCCCCGGCCCAGCAGCTCCCAATTTTGGCCGGCGGCCCCGGCCCGGTAAAGTTGAGAATTGTAGATTTGAAAATACTCACCGCTTGGGGCGATGAAAAGCTGGGGCGGTGGGGGAGGGTTTGAGGCTGACCGGGCGCGCGGGCGGGGCGGTGGGGCCAGTTGGCCGCCGCTGGCCGCCACGATGAGCAGGTTGCCGTCGCGGTCGGTAAGGTAGAGTCGTTGAGCCTGGGAGTCAAAAGTGAGGGGCGAAAAAGGGCCGGGCAGAGCAATCTCGCCCAACAAGGCCAAATCGCCATCATACACTTGCAGATTTGCGCCTAGCACAGAGTAAAGACGGTCAAAGCGGGGGTCGTAAGTTAAGGTTCCGGCGGCCCCGCTCAGTTGCAAGGTTTGGGTAAAGGTTTGGCCTTGCGCCTCAAAGCGATAGAGGGAGGGTTGGCTCATGCGGAAGCGGGGCACAAAAGCCCGCGCCCGAATGGGGTCGAGGGCGGGGCGGCCAAAGCTGATGTCGTTGGCGGTGTAAAGCTCGTGCGGCGGGCCGGCCACATCAAACACTTTGAAGAAGTCGCCGCTGTTGGAGCCGGGGACGCCGTTGTAGATTTGGGTATACAGCAGGCGGTTGGTTTCGTCGAGGCTGGCGGCAAAAACGCAGGGAGCGGCCAGCACATCCTGGGGCGGGAACAGGGTATCTGTGCCTTTCAGGGTGTCGGCATTGAGAATGAAGGTGTTGCATACCTCGCTGCGGCAGTGGCAGGGTGGGGTGAGGTAGAGCCGGTTGCCGGCGGGGTCGGGGATAAGCTGGCCGGCCCCCTCCAGGGTGGCGCTAACCCGCAGCGAGTCGGTGTCAATCACCTGCACCGGGTCGCCGCTGAGGTAGAGCCGGCGGCGGGCGGGGTCGAGCGAGAGCAGTTTGAGCCGCTCCGCGTTGAAGATGGAGACGTTGGCGGAGGTTTCCAGGCGGCCCAATTCGCGGTAATCGCTCAGGCTCAACACTTGCAGCGTCCCCTGGTTGTTGAGCAGGTAGAGGCGGCCGCCGGGCGGGTCGGCCAGGGCGTCTCGAATGGTGAGCGAGGTGAAGACGGCCAGCCGGCTGCGGCGGAGCGGGTCAACCGCCAAAACATAATGGGGCGGGCCGCTGTAGCTGAGATAGACCCGGTTGGTGGCAGGGTCGGCGGCCAGGCCGGTGGGGTAGCCGGGGATGGGCAGTTGGGTAGCCAGGCTGAGGTCGGCGGCGTTGAGGATTTGCAGACTGTAGGCGTCGAGGGTGCGGTTGGCGACGGCAATTTGGGAGCCGGCCAGGGCCAGACGGGGGTCGTGATAAATGTCGTCGCTCAAAATAAAGGGGCTGGGCGCGGGCGCGGGGCGACCGGCGCTGTCGAGGGCGCGCAGGCTAACCTGCGTTCCGTCGTGCTCGATGACCAGCAGGCGGTTGTTGACGCTGTCTACGGCCACCTGCTTTAGCTCGGATGGGGCGGTGTAGGTATTGGCCGGGCTGAGGGTGTCGGCGGCAAAGATTTGCAGGGTAGGGCTAAAGCTAAGGTAGAGCCGGTTGGCGGCGGGGTTGAGGAGGAGGGATTGGGGGTTGGAGATTGGGGATTGGAGATTGGTTTTGGCGAGTTCGGTCAAGGTGTCGGGGTGGGCGGCCCACAGGCGGTCTTGGCTGAGCAGGTAGAGCCGGTCGGGGCCGGGCGCGAGGGCCTGCACGTCCGGCAGGGTTTCGATGACGGTCAGGGCGTCCAGGTCAATGATACTCAGGTGGCTGTAGGGCGGGTCGGCATATAGGTCGCCCGTCAAGGCGTAGAGGCGGGGGCGGTAGGGGTCAAGCTGCAAATCCAGCACCTGCGGGGGCGAGAGGATAGTTTCGTAAGGCTCGGCCAGCAAGCTCTGGCGGCTGGGGGTGTTGAGGCGCAGCAGGTCGCTGATCTGGCCGGTCTGGAGGTCAATCACGCTGATGGTGTTGCCTTCACCGCTCTCCGAGAGGCCGTTGTTGAGGGTGTAGAGCCGCCCGCGTTGATTGTCTACCACCACCCGTTGGGGTTCGTGGCCGTTCCCGGCAGGGACGCCGAAGTAAAGCTGGTCTACGATGGTGGGGATGGTTGTAATTGGAGACTGCGTGCCCTTTGGGTATTGGTAATTGGACGCTTTGCGTGGAGATTGGTAATTGGTAATTGGTAATTGGGGGGCGGAGATGGCCTGGCTAAACGGCGAGTTGGGGAGGGGGAGGTGGCTGATGAGGATGAACAGGGCAATTATTGCGATGAGTTTGAGTAATTTTTTCACTTGACACCCTCTTAGGCAGATGAGGCGCAGTAGCAACATTTGGCCTAACATGGACTACGCACCACGCACCACGTACCACGTTAATGACCAGAGTATACTCCAAGTGAGCCGGTTTTCCAAGCGGGTTTGAAGTCAAAAAAGTTCAAAAACTCCTGAAGTCTGTCACGATATGTACAAAGTTCCATCTTCCCGGAAGCTGCATGCAGTTTGAGGCCAAGAATTGGTCCAAAACGCCGCCGATTTTGAGACAAAGCTTATTTAGAGCTTCCGGGAAGGTTTGCCAAACAACTTTGAACATGCCCTGGGTCTGTCGGGCTGCCTTGCCCTACCCTACCTGACAAGTATAATAGAAGCCGCTTAAAGAACGCCCAAGCGCAGCTTGGACCGGCAAAGCTATGCTTTGCCACTCCAGAATTTAGATCCACAGAGAATGGACTCTACCCTTGAAAGTTGCCATCAACGCCTGGTTCTGGGATAACCCCTCGGTGGGGAGTGGGCAGTATCTACGGTATTTGCTGCCGGCCCTGCTGGAAGCCGATGCCGGCCTGGAAATTGCCTTGATTTCCCCCAAACCCTTTCAGCCTCCCCTCGAACTCTACCCAAATTTGACGCTGCACGTGGCTCCGCCCCCCTTTGGCGGCTCGAATCTGGCGAAAGTTTGGTTTGAGCAGATGACCTTTCCCCGCGCCTGCCGCCAGTTGGGGGTTGACCTGGCGCATGTGCCTTATTTTGGCTCCCCGCTCGCGCCCAGTGTGCCCACCGTGGTGACCATTCACGATTTGATTCCGATGGTGCTGCCGGAATATCGAGGCGGTTTTTTGGTGCGACTCTACACCTCGCTGGTGGCGGCGGCGGCGCCACAGGCCAAAATCATCCTGGCCGACTCGGAGGCCAGCAAGCAAGACATTGTGCGGCGGCTGCACATGCCTGACGAGCGGGTACGGGTGGTCTACCTGGCCCCGGCTCCTCATTTTCAACCCGCCGAAACCTGGCAGCAAATCGTCGAGATCAAAAAAAAGTACCATTTGCCGGAAAATTTTGTCCTGTACCTGGGCGGCTACGATGTGCGCAAGAATGTCAGCGCCCTGCTGCACGCCTATACCTGGGTCAGCGCCACATTGGGCGACCAGTACCCGCTGGTGCTGGCGGGCAAACTGCCCCAGGCCGATACCCCCTTCTTTCCCGACCCGCGCCGCATCGCCCGCGAGTTGGGCATCGAAGAATTTATCGTCACCCCCGGCTGGATTGCCGAGGAAGACCGCCCCCTGCTTTACGCCGCTGCGACGGTGTTTGTTTACCCCTCCCGCTACGAAGGGTTTGGCCTGCCGGTGCTGGAGGCGATGGCTTGCGGCGTGCCGGTCGTTACCACCGATGCCGCCTCGATCCCGGAGTTAGCCGGGCCGGCCGCCTTTCAGCTTGACCCCCGCGATACCAGGCGTATGGCCGCGCCGATTATTCGCCTCTGCACCGAGGAGCAAGCGCGGGATGAGATGATCGAGCGAGGCTTAAGCCAGGTGGAAAAATTTAGCTGGCCCAAAACGGCTCAGGAAACTTTGCAGGCTTATCGAGCGGCGTTGTCAGCATGACCTCCCCCACTCCGACAGAGCCCAATCCCCGGCCGCATGATCCCTATGCGGCGCTGCGCTTTCGTGATTTCCGTCTGCTGGTGGGTGGCACGTTTTTGGGCGTGGTGAGCGAGCAGATGGCCGGGGTAGCCATTGGCTGGGAGTTGTACGAGCGCACCGGCGACCCGCTGGCGCTGGGGTTGGTGGGGCTGGTGCAGGTGGTCCCGGCAGTGCTGCTGGCCCTGCCGGCCGGTCACATCGCCGACCGCTTTGACCGCAAATGGGTCACGATCGTGACCATGTTCCTCCTGGCGCTATGCACCCTGGGATTGGCCTGGCTGTCGCTGGTGCAGGGGGCGCTGGGCTGGGTGTACCTGTGCTTATTGGGCATTGGCGTGGCCCGCACCTTCCAAAACCCGGCCCTGGCCTCGCTGCCGGCGCAGGTAGTGCCGGCAGCGCACTTTACCAACGCCGTCACCTGGGATAGCAGCGTCTGGCAGGCTTCATCCATCATCGGCCCGGCCCTGGGCGGTTTTGTGATTGCCTTACGCGGGAGCGCCGCGCCGGTTTATTTTTTGACCGCTCTCACCCTGGTGGTTGTGGGAGGCATGTTAAGCCTGATGCGGCCGCGTCGAGCGCCGTCCTCGGCAGAAGCTTTGACCCTGGCCTCGCTGCTGGCCGGGCTGCGCTTTATCTGGAATACCAAAGTCATTCTGGCCGCCATCACCCTGGATATGTTTGCGGTGCTGCTGGGTGGGGCCACCGCCCTGCTGCCCATCTTTGCCAAAGATATTCTGCAGGTGGGTGCGGCGGGCCTGGGCTGGCTGCGGGCCGCACCGGCCATCGGGGCGATGTTGGCGGCGGTGATCATTGCCCACCGGCCGCCGATTACGCGGGCCGGCCTCACCCTGCTGACCGTGGTGACCGGCTTTGGCGCGGCGACCATTATTTTTGGTCTGTCGCAATCTTTTCCGCTCTCGCTGCTGATGCTGGGTTTGCTGGGCGCGTTTGACAACGTCAGCGTGGTTATCCGCATTGCCCTGCTGCTGACCCGCACGCCCGATGTCATGCGGGGGCGGGTTAACGCCGTGCATTATGTCTTTATCGGAGTGTCCAATGAATTGGGCGCGTTTGAGTCCGGGGTGGCGGCGGCGCTGCTGGGTGCGGTTGGAGCCGTGGTGGTGGGGGGTATCGGCACCATCCTGGTGGTGGCGCTGATTGCGTTCATCTGGCCGGAGATTCGCCGCCTGGGGCATCTGAGTGCGGAAGAAGGGTAATAATTGAAGGTTGGAAGGCTGGAGGGCAGTATTCAATCTTCCAGCCTTCCAACCTTCTCCTCTTC
>CAZDMM010000151.1:4675-6032 GCA_964505845.1 uncultured Caldilineaceae bacterium | reverse complement strand
ACCTTATTTGAACGTTTAGGCCACTTTGTGATAAAATGAGCAACAATGAGAGTTTTGATGCTTTCCAAAGCCTGCATTGTGGGCGCATATCAAAAAAAGTTGGAAGAGATAGCGGCTATTGGCGGGATTGAGTTGACCGTTGTGGTGCCGCCTTCCTGGGATGACTCCCGTTTTCCCACCCGGCTGGAAAAAGTTCATACGCAAGGCTATGAACTTATTGTCAGCGATATTGCTTTTAACGGTAACTACCACCTGCATTATTACCCCAGGCTCAAACCCATTGTGCGCCGGGTGCAGCCGGATGTCTTTCACATTGACGAAGAACCCTACAACCTGGCCTCCTTTTTAGCCATGCGGCTGGCGCAGTCGGTGCAGGCCAAAACCGTGGTCTTTAGCTGGCAAAACCTGTACAAGCGTTATCCACCGCCTTTTAATTGGATGGAGCGTTATGTCCTCAACCAGGCCGACGCTCTGCTGGCCGGCAACACCGAGTCGGCCCAGGTGTGGCAGCGCAAGGGTTATAAAGGGCCAATCCATCTGATCCCTCAATTTGGGGTAGACCCCAGCATTTACTATCGCCGGGAGCGGCCTTTGCGCCGGGGACGGGTGAGCGTGTTCAAACAGCGTTCGGTACGCCCGCCGACGCAGCCGGCTTTGGTGATTGGCTACGTGGGCCGGCTGGTTGAAGAGAAAGGGCTGGAGATGCTGCTGCAAGCTGTCAGCGGCTTGAGCGGCCCCTGGACGCTGCAAATCCTGGGCAGCGGGCCGGAACGAGACCGCCTGGAAAAGATGACCCAATGGTTGGGCATTTCGCCGCGCGTCACCTTTGACCAAAAAATGCCGTCAACCCATTTGCCCCACTACTTTAGCGGGTTGGATGTGTTGGTGCTGCCCTCGCTCACCCGGCCCAATTGGAAAGAGCAGTTTGGCCGGGTGCTGATTGAAGCTATGGCCTGTGATGTCCTGCCGGTCGGCGCTCGCTCCGGGGCTATCCCGGAGGTGATCGGTGAGGCAGGCTTAACCTTTGAAGAGGGTAAGGTGGAGGAATTACGGCTGCAGTTGCAGCGCTTGATTGACGATGTCGCCTTTCGGGAGGAACTGCGCCAACTGGGCCGCCAGCGGGTTAAGGATCATTACACCCAGGCCGCGATTGCTCGCAACACCGTTAAAGTTTATCGCCAAATTTTAGGAGAGACGGCCCCGGAGGTGATTGGACTGACGGAGCAAGAACCAATGACGGTTTGATGAGGGAACTGAGGGAACTTAATTTTTCCCTCAGTTAATCTCGTTCCCAAACTCGGTTTAATCTCGTTCCCAAACTCGGTTTAATCTCGTTCCCAAACTCGGTTTAATCTCG
>CAZDMM010000151.1:0-4575 GCA_964505845.1 uncultured Caldilineaceae bacterium | reverse complement strand
TTCCCAAACTCTGTTTGGGAACGAGATTAAAATTTTTCCCTCAGTTCCCTCAGTTCCTTCAGTTCCCTTTTTTTAGAGGTGGGGAGAGTAACGCATGTCTCAAATGTGCCCAAATTGCAGCTTTGATAACCCCGATGAGGCTACCAAGTGCAGCAATTGCCCGTCGCTGCTGCGGGGCCTGCTGGGGTATCGCACTGTGCTGGGCGGCCGGTATCAGGTGGTCAGCGTGCTGGGCTGCGGCGCTATGGGCGCGGTCTACCTGTCGGAGGATAAGCGGTTGGTGGGCCGGCGCTGCGCCATTAAAGAAAATCGGCCCGATACCAACGCCAGCCCGGAGTTTCAAACCCAGGCCCGTGAGCAGTTTTTGGCCGAAGCCAGCGTGTTGGGCCAACTGGATCACGCCGGTCTCCCCAAAGTATCCGATTATTTCATCGAAAACAATCGTGAATACCTGGTGATGGATTATGTGGATGGGGAAGACCTGGAAAGCGCCCTGCAGCGCGCCCGGCAGCCCCTGGCCGAAGAGTCGGTTTTAAACTGGGCCGACCAGGTTTTGGATGCCCTGACTTATTTGCATACCCAGCGCCCCCGCCCGATTATCCATCGTGACATTAAGCCGGCCAATATCCGGGTGAATCTGCAAGGCAAAGCCAAGCTGGTAGATTTTGGCCTGGTCAAACTGCTTGACAGCGGCAACCCCCAAACCAAGGCTGAACTGCGCGGCATCGGTACCCCGGCCTACGCTCCTTTAGAGCAATTTGCCAGCAGCGAGAATCACACCGACGCCCGCTCCGATATCTATGCCCTGGGCGCAACCATGTACCACTTGCTGACCAATATTTACCCCGCGGAAGTACACCAACGCTTGCTGAATCCCCAAGCTTTAACTCCGCCTCGCCAGTTGAACTCGCATCTTTCTGAAAATACGGAGCGGGTGATTATGCGGGCGATGGAAATCTATCCGGCCCAGCGTTTCCAGTCTGCCGAAGAGATGCGGCAGGCGCTGCGGGCTTCATCTAGCAGCACCTCGCGCCTGGCGGCCAAACCCGCGCCTCAACGCCGCAAAAGCGCCGGCGTCTCGCCCTGGGTATTTGGCCTGCTTGGATTGATCGTGGTGCTGCTTATTTTGGGCGGGGTGGCTTATCTCCTTTTAGGCCCCGGCAGCAATACCGAGGCTGTGGCCCAGCCGCCGCTGCCGGGCACAACCGACCTGCCAACCGCCACCCCCACCGAGTTGGTGGTGCAGTCGTTGGGCGACGCCCCAACCGATACCCCCACCCCGGTGATAGAAGCGCCGGTCTCCGTGGTTGAAGCTACCTCCCCGGTAGCAACGCCCACCCCCACCGAAGAACCTACCTTGACCCCGACGGCGCGGGCCACGGCCACCCCACCGCCCACGACCGGCTCGGCCAAAACCGTTGCTCAAGCCTCTCTGGTTGGAACCATTGCCTACCCGGTTTTTAACGGCAAAGATTATGACCTCTACTTTGGACAGGCCGATGGCTCCGGCACGCGCCTGTACCGCAAAAACGCCAGCCAGCCGGCCTTTAGCCCCGATGGCTCGCGCCTGGCCTTTCACTCCTGGCGCTTAGACACCTGGGGTTTGATGGCCATGGACGTGTCGGGCCAGAATGAAATCCTGGTGGCTAATTTTGTGGAAGACCAATTGGCTACCTGGAGCCCCGATGGCAGTGAAATTGTGTTGCTGACCCGCCGCGAGGGAGACCGGAAATCGCGCCTGGTCCGGGTGGGCAGCCGCCAAGACCGGGCCAAAGGGGTGGTCATCGGTGAAGGCGAGTATCCCACCATTAGCCCGGATGGCCGGCTCATCTTCAAAGGCTGGGGCAGCACCGGCTCAGGGCTGCGCTCGGCCAATCTTAACTTGCAAGATGTGCGCCCGGTGACCGACCGGGACGAAGATACGGCCCCGGCCCCATCGCCTGACGGGAAACGTATTGCCTTTATGTCGCGCCGCGACGGCAACTGGGAAATTTATATCGTCAATGCCGATGGCTCCGGCTTGCAGCGTCTCACCACCGACCCGGCGGAAGATGGCCTGCCTACCTGGTCGCCCGATGGCCGGGTCATCGCTTTTGTCAGCAGCCGCGGCGGCCAATGGGGGGTGTGGGCCATGACCCCCGCCGGCAGCGATCAAAGCTTGTTGTTTGAGATGCAAGGCTCGCCGGACGGGTTTGTAGGCACCGATCGCAACGCCAGCCGGGGCTGGACCGAGGAAAGAATTAGCTGGACAAAGTAGGGCAAGTTGCCAGCTTGTCCTACTTTGAGCCTATCCGAAAAATAGCTGGCCGGGCTCCCAAGCCTGGCGTCCGGCGGCGTGGGAGCCGCCTCTGCTGAGTTATTCGGATAGGCTCTTATTTTGGGCCAGCAGCTTGAGTTCTTGCAGCGCCCGGCTTAGAGCCTCGGCAGCGATACGGTGGCCACGTGGGGTAAAGTGCAGATCGGCGCGGGAGTACAGCAAATCTTCAGAACCGTTAGCCTGCGCCGCGGCTTGCAGGGCCGGGGTCAGATCAATAAACTGATACCCCAACTCTTCCCCTTTGGTTTTAAAGAAAGTGCGCTGCTCTTGGCTGAACCAGGGCATCAACTCTTCCAACGAGGCATCTTCATAGATAATGCTGTCCGCGTAGGCGGTGTGGGCCGATGGGCTGTAGCTGACCACCGGCACAAAGCCATGCGCTTTGGAGAGGGCTACAAAGCTGCGCAGCGCCTCCTCGATGGATTGTAAAACCCCTGGGTCAAGAGCCTGATCGCGCAGCAGGCGCGCCATCAGCACCTCGTCGGCGTCGGCGTTTTTGCGGTTGAGGGTCATGGTTTTGTCCTTTAGCTTGACCCGGTACACAAAGTTGATTTGGTCCAGGCCGGCCAGGTATTGGCCCGGCAGCGCCTCTACCGCCAGCAAAAAGGGATCGGTGCGCTCCACCGTCTCGTTGTTATTGGCGGTTTCATATTTTTGGAAAGCAGCCGCTAAATTGTAGGTATAGCTGTAATTTTGCAGCAGGCCCGTCAGCCCAAAAGCCGGCTGGCTGGCATCTGGCGCAGCCTCCCCCACATTCGTCTGCCCATGTTTGAGGCGATAATAGTAATAGATAGTCGCGTCCCGCAGGTCATTGCCCTCGTAGAGATTCATCAGCACAATCCGGGGCGACTTGTCCAGCCCGAATTTCTTGAGGATTTGCAGATGTTCATGAATGCCGGTTTTGCCCCGGCCCAGGTTGTATACCGTTAAGCCGGTCAGTTGGGCCAACTGCGTGCTCCACATCTCCTCCGGCCTGACGCCGTGACAGGTGGTAAAGGAGTCGCCGAGGGCAATCAGGTCAAACTGGGCAGTTTCATAGGCCACGCTGGGCGGGTTGCAAAAGCCGATTTGATCCATCGTCACGGTCAAATCTTCGTGGCCCGGCAGAGACATGCTGGTAAAAGGCTTGAAGATGCGCAGTTCCGGCCCGCCGTCGTCTCGCTCAACCGCTACGGTGCCCCATTGGGTGGGCAGGTTACGGCGCTGGGCAATCTCGCTGCGGGGCTGCTCGGCAAAGTAAACCAGCAGCGGCAGTGGGACCGCCTGCGGCAGCAACCGCAGCCCAATTTCAATGAGAGCCAGGGTGAAAAGGAGGCTGAGAGTTAGTTTGGTAAAGAAGGAGAGGACTCTGCTCATGAGTTGCCGGATATCTGCTCTTGACCTTCACCTCTACCTAAATTTTGTTGGGCAAGTTCCTGGTTTGCCTCTTCTTGTAACTCTGTTAGTGAAATACTGGTAAGAAAAGCTTGAATGGGGAGGTAATCCTCCAGGGAGTCAAACAAGGTCAGGATAGGCGAGGCAGGTTTACAATTGACCCACAGAATATCATTGGCGGCCTTGCCCAACCAGTCAGAGACAGATTGCCGCATAAACTCAATATAGCTGGGATTAATTTCAAACAATACGAAGCGCCGCCCCAAACGTGCGGCGGAAGCTCCCACCGTGCCTGAACCGGCAAAAGGATCCAGAACTACATCATCTTTAAAGGAGTAATAGGTAATAACCTTATCCGCCAGTTCTTTGGGAAAAGCGGCTGGATGTTTGGAATTAGTATTGGGCTGAATCCGCCAAATGTTAGTACGTTCATAATCATCGCCTATTTTTGAAGCCTCCACTGCTTCACGGTCGGGGTGATTGCGAATATGCCAATCAATCAATAAATCGGTGCGTTTGCGATATACCAATACATACTCCGTAACAGGTACAGCTTTGTATTGAAGGGGATTGCGATCTGCCGCAAAACGCCGGCCTCGGCCGGTAGCCCAACCGGCCCCTTCAGGCTTGACCCAGATAATGTCATCAATAAAGTCATAACCCTCTTCGATAAAAATACGATGGAGATCAAAGGGGACGGCAATTCGTTTGGATGACTCATTGCGACTGGCTCGTCTTAACAAAACAGGCGCAGTATTGATAACAAAGAAGCGCCCTTCATTGAGCACTCGATGGCAGCGCTTGATAACCTGGCGCATCTTAAAAAGGTATTGCTCATACTGTTCATATTCGCTGTACTCAGGCCGAGCATTGAAGTAGGGAGG
>CAZDMM010000150.1:4249-12015 GCA_964505845.1 uncultured Caldilineaceae bacterium | reverse complement strand
CATCCAAGGCGGCGGCAAAGATTGTATTGGCTTTCAGGGCTTCGTAGAGGGCCTGACCATCCACTACCGGGCCGCGCGAGGTGTTGATCAACACGGCATTGGGCTTCATCACGGCCAGGGTATCCCGGTTAATCAGGTGGCGGGTTTCGTCGCTGAGCACGGTGTGCAGCGAGATAAAGTCAGACTGGCGCAGCAGGGTTTCTAAATCTACGGCTGTGCCCGGAACGCCAGGGTTGGTGACCATGGGGTCATAATACAGAATCCGCATGTCAAAGCCGCTGGCCCGTTTGGCCAGGGCCTGGCCGATGCGGCCATAACCGATAATCCCCAGGGTGGCTCCGGTCACGTCCGGGCCAAGCAAAATAGAAGGCCCCCAGGTTTTCCACTTGCCGGCCCGCACGTAGCGGTCGCCCTCTACCACCCGGCGAGCGGCTGCCATGAGCAGGGCAAAGGCAAAATCGGCGGTAGCATCGGTGAGGATGCCGGGGGTATTGCCGACCGGAATTTTGCGGGCAGTGGCGGCCGGGATGTCAATATTGTCAAAGCCTACCGCGTGATTGCTGATAACTTTTAACTGCGGCCCGGCAGTATCCATGAGTTGGGCGTCAATCCGGTCGGTGAGCAGGCACAGCAAGCCATCCACACCTCGCACCCGCTCCAGCAGCACTTCATAGGGTGGGGGTAATTCCTCGGTCCACAGGTCAACCTCACAAGCCGCTTTCACCAGGTCAAAACCTGCGTCCGGAATAATCCGGGTGACAAATACTTTGGGTTTAGCCATAAGAATCTCCTTTGATTAAATATATTTTATGACCCCTGAAAAAGTTGATTCTTAACGCAAAGACGCCAGGACGCAGCGGCGCAAAGTTCTTTTGGTTTTTTGCACCCTGGCGTCTTTTAACCAGGATTTTCCCGCTCAAATTAGTCAATTTCTCAGCAAAAAGTTAATATTTCCCTGGCGTCTTGGCGACTTTGCGCCTCTGCGTTTAGATCTCTGGTTTTTTCAGTAGAGTCTTCTGTCAACGCTTCAAAAGGCAAGGCTCAACTTTCGGCCCAGGCTTTGAATTTGCCCAGCCCTTCTTTAATATCCTCAACATGGATGCCTGAGTAAGCCAGGCGGATATAAAAATTGGTTTCGCCAGGCATAGGGCGGCCAAAGTGCAGGCGGGTACAAACCGAGACGCCGGTTTCGGTAAGCATGGCTTTGCGGAAAGAGTCGTAAGTGGTCAAATCTTTTTTCTGCATCAGCCCAGTTACGTTGGGGAACAGGTAAAAGGTGGCGTTGGGCCGGAAGCACTGCACGCCTTCAATGGAGTTCAAAATATCCACCGCCGTATCGCGCCGTTCCTTGAGAATCTGCAAAATCTGCTTGACTTCGGTCTGGTCGCCGGTGAGTCCTTCGATGGCGCCGTATTGGATAAAGTGGTTTGGGCAGGATTCATCATTGACGTTGAGTTTGGCAACCACGTCAATAATCTCTTTAGGGCCGATGGTTGCCCCCAGGCGCCAGCCGGTCATGGCAAATTTTTTAGAAAAGGTGTAGAGGAGCACGCAGCGTTCTTCCATGCCGGGCAGCGAGGCCAGCGAGCGGCTTTTGCCTTCATACCGGATGTCAAAATAAGCCTCGTCGCACAACACATACAGGTTATGTTTTAGCACCAATTCGGCCACTTTTTCCAATTCTTCCGGCGAACATTCTGCCCCCATGGGGTTTTGCAGATCATTCAGAATCAGCAAGCGGGTGCGAGGGGTGATGTTTTTTGCCAGGCTTTCCATATTAAATTCAAAATTCTCCTGGCCCTCCACGTAGGTGTAAGGCACAGCTTTGCCCCCGTGGAATTCAATTTGAGACTCATAGATGGGATAACCGGGATTGGGATAAAGCACCTCATCGCCGGGATTCATGAGCGCCATGATGAATTTGGCGATGGTGGGTTTGCCGCCGGGTTGTATCGCCACATTCTCCATCTTATAACTGGTGCGGTGAGAGGCGTTGACGTCTTCGGCCAAAACGGCCCGCAGTTGGGGAATACCGGCATTGGGGCAGTAGCCGGTTTTGCCATCTTTAATGGCTTTGAAGGAAGCCTCGACAACGGTGGAAGGGGTCGGCAGGTTCATATCGCCGAGGTGGAAGGGATAGACTTTGTTTCCCTGGGCGGCAAAGGCCGCCGCCTCGGCCGAAACGGCAAAGGCGGTTTCTGTCCCTAGTCGTGAAATGCGGTCAGCTATCTTTATCATTTTTTACCTCAATTGTATGGAGTTTAAGTTATAAGGCTGAACGGTTTGCCAGGCCGGCAAACCGCCGTTGGGTGGATCATGGGGATATGCGTTTTATCCTTATTTCCAGGTGCAGTTTAACAAGTTGCTTGAGTTTCGTCAAGAAACCCACAGAAAATACACAATTTGGGCGACCAGGATGGGTAGTGACGCCGGTGAAATTCTCTAAAAATCTTGGGATGTTTTGAGGGCGTGGTAGCAAAAGGCGGTGGTGACGGTGCGGCTGCTGTACCAGGCGGCCAGCTCGCCGCGCGTGGGCGTGCCGTAGAGCGGTTCGTCCGCCCAACTGCCGTCGTAGCGTTGGCTTTTGCACAACAGCGTTAGCCAGTCCGGGTTAAATAACGCGGGGTTGGAGCGACAGGCCAAGATCAGAAAAGCGGCGTCCTGCGGCGTCAGATAGGCGCGTTGGCTTTCAACGGCCAGATGGTTGGTTAAGGCTGAGGTGAGGTGGGCCAGGCTGTTGGGCCAATCATTTCTTTCAGAGTGCGGTTGGCCCTGGAGATTCCTCGCTTCGCTCGGAATGACAGCAGAGACAAAGTTTTGGAGCCGGGCGGCCAGTTCCAGGGCTGTCCACAGGGCGTACAGCGGCGTGTAATGGTGCGTCGCGTCCAGCCCGCGCCGGAGCCAGGCCTGACACCACTGCCGGGCGGCTGACTCCATCAGCGGGCCATACGCGGCGGCGTCAAAAGCCAGCAGTCCCAGCAGCAGGTTGGCCTCCACCGCGGCGCAGCGATTCCCCCACAGGGCCGCTCCGGGAACATCCATTTTATCGGGCGCGTCAAAGCGGGTCAGCCAGACCGGGATGTGACCAGACTCGGCTATATTCTCCTCCAGCCAGTGCAGCGGAGTTTGCAGCATGGCCCGGTGCAGTTCCGGCTGGGGCGAATAAGGGTAAAGGCGCAATAGCAAACCCAGGTCATCGGTATCGGGCGGCAGGTGGGGGTGGTTGTAGTAACGAAAGCCGCTGGCTTGCAAGGTTTGAAAGATGTCGTTGATGGGGCCGGACATGTCGTGCCCGCGCCGGGCCAGAATTTCGGCCACCAGTCCCATGGGAAAAGCCTTAGCCGTCATTTCGTTCACGCCGAACAAGCCGCGCCGCTGGATTTCCCAACTTTCTCGAAAGGTCAGGTCGGCCAGCAAATAACCCTCCGCCATCTCGATGACTTTGGGCAGGGTGTCCACCGCCGGGGCAAAGAGCGGGGTTTGGCGCAGGGGAGGCTGTTGGGGTTTGAGGCTGAACAGGCTTTGGACTTCTTCCAGCCACGTCTCCAAAACTCCTACGTAGTGGGCAAAGGTAGGCAGGTTGAGCGTTTGGGCCAAATCTCGCCCTTCGGCCAGCCAGTCCAACGCCTCCCCACATATTTTGGGGACGGCCCCGGTCAGCACCAGCGCGCCGAGGATTCGCTCCGGCGAGAGCGGCCGGTGGGAGTCCAGCCCGGCCAATTCCAACGTTTTGAGGATGGGATAGGTGAGCCGCCGTTGGGTGATGTCCCGGCGCAGGTTGGCGATTTCACGCAGCAGTTGCAGCGCGGCGTTCAGGCGATTCAGCAGTGATTCAAGCTGCGGCCACAGGTCATCCCGTTCTGCATAGGTGATGACGGCGGCGGGGGAGATTTTAGTGAAGGCGAGAGATTGGTAATTGGACGCTTGGCGTAGTAATTGGACGCTTGGCGTGGTAATTGGACGCTTGGCGTGGTAATTGGCGGTTTGCGGTCTGTGGCCTGCCCTGATCTTGCCGCTAGGGGGCCTTCGGCTCTCGAATGGGGCGGCGGTCGGCGGTCGGCGGCCTGTCCTGCCGCTAGGGGGCCTTCGGCTCAGCCAAGTCGAAGGATCGGCGGTCGTCAGGAGAGCCAGGGCGTACTCCTGCCAGCAGGCGTGGTAGCGGCCCCAGAAAGGCGAGGCGGCGGGAAAAAGCTGGCCCAGGTGAAAGTCGGACTGCCGGGCCAGGGCGTGATCCAAAAAGGTGAAGCCGGGGTCAAAGTTGCTGGCCGGGTCGAGGATGCTCTCGCGGGTGTAGACGGCGGCAAAGGCAAAAGCCATCGCCAGAAAGAGGCCCTGCTCCACCTCGGCTCTGGCCGGGGTATTGGGGCAGGCCAGGTCGTCCAGCAGCCAAAAATGCCAGTGCAGCAGGGGATGATCCCGCTCCCGGCAGAGCAGATGCTCAAACTGGCCGCCGGCCGCACAGAAGGTCGCCAGGTTGTTTTTCAGCAGCACCCCTTGTTGAAACAGGGGCGGCGGCAGGGCGCTGAAAAAAGCCTCGAATTCAGGCCAATATTGCTTCCGCCTGGCCTGGTAGGGGTTAGACCGGTCCACAAGAATATCTTAGGGAAGTTGGAAGGCTGGATAAAAGCCAACCCTCCAACCTTCGAGCCGAAGGCCCCCTAGCGGCAATCCCCCATCCTTCCACCCTTCTAAACCGCCGCCTGGTTTTGACCAAAGTTGGCGGCCAACTGCTGCAACGCCTGGGCGTCCACGCCTTTGAGGGCCTCAATCAGGTCAATGGTCGGCTCGATGCCGGCCTCCCGGAGGGTTTTCTCCGGGTTTTCGGCCAGGGCTTTGGCAAACTTCTCATCCGACAAAATTTTGCCTACCAGGGTTTGTAAATCAGCACTCATGGGTTTCTCCTTATAAATTTATGTTGGTTGTTTGATATTCAAAATCGGTAATCTCAATAATCCAGGAAGATTGGAAGATTGGTCAGGATTTACCAGCCTTCCAGCCCTCCAACCTTCCAGGTTACTACCGATTTTGAATCCAAAAATCATTAAACCGTCTCATTCCGGCTGGTTTGGTACAGATCGGCCAGCCGTTTGGCCAGCGCCCCGGCCATCTGCATCAGGATAATGGGGTGCTGGTAGGCCAAAAGCTGCAACTCCACATCGGTCAAGACAAAGCAGCGCGAGGCTTCCACCGCCCGGACGGTGGCGTAACGCGGGTCTTCGGTAAAGAAGGCAATCTCGCCAAAGATTTCGCCCGGCTTGATCTCACCGACCTTGAGCGGCTGCCCCTGCCGGGTGATGATAACCTCCAGCCTGCCTTCCAGCAAAAAATAAACGTCGTCGTTGCGCTCGCCCTGCCAGATAACAGCCTCACCGGGGGCGTAGCGGGCCAGGCAAAAACGCTGGGCCAGTTCCAGCAGCAGCTCCGCCGGCAGGGAGCGATAGATGTCGCTCTGATCCAGCATTTGCAAACGGTAGAGGGTGTTGGCGGCGGTGGAGTCAGCCGTATGGCGCATGACATGCTGCCACAGGCGGCGGTCGGTCTCAGTGGGCAAATCGGCGGGCAGGTTGAGCGACTCCGGCGGCCGGGTTTTGATGAGGTGCGGAAAGAGCGGGCGCAGCTCCGGCGGAGCCAGTTGCGAGAGATAATCGAGGGTGTCGGTTTCCCCGGCCTGCCAGGTTTCCAGGATGAGGGCGGCTTCGCGCTTGAGCCGCTCTGCGTGGGCGGCCACTTGAAGCTGCGCCGCCTTCAAGCGGGCCAGCAGCAGCGAGCGGTAACGTTTGTAAAAATAGCGACCCAGGGCGGGCGCGTACGGCAGGGTGTCCTGGTAAGCCCGAAAACAGGCTAAAACCTCCCGGTCCTCGGGATGGCCATGAACATGCACCGGCGGCAGCAAATCCACCGGCATGTTCAGGTAGAGCCGGGCAAATTCGTCCACGTACTCGGTCTCGCGGCTGGTCAAATCCAGATACAGCCAGGTGACCTGGTAATAAATATACTTAAGCTGGTCGGCGGCGTATTGGGTGTCAATCTGCTCAATCAGTTCGTCCCGGTTTTCGATGCGCTCGACCAGTTCCGGGGCCAGTTGGCCGCTGCTCTCCAACATCTGCTCCGCCGAAACCCCCAGGGCCGATTGGATCATCTCCAAATTCTCAAAATCGGTCAGGCCGACCTGCCCGGAGACGTTGAGGGCGTGCAGCACGCTGTAGTAGGAGTCAACGGCGATATTTTTGGCCTCCATCTTGGCTGAAAGCGACTCGATGGCCCGGCGCAGAAAATCCCTGGCATAGGCTTTCTCGGCGGGGGCCAGCCGGTGCTTGACCACCGCCACCGCCAATTTGTTGGCAACCTGCTCCTCCTGCCACAAACTCTGGCCGAACAGCCCGTAGCGATGGCGGTAGTGATGGGCCAGCTCGTGGGCGATGACGTGGGGAATCATCAGGTGGAAAAAGCGCAGCAACTCCTCGTTGCTCTCGCAGCCCAGGAGCGAGCGCAGAAACAGGGCTTGCAGCTTGCCGGTCGGCTGGCTGAAATCCGGCACGGAGAGGTAGATGTGGCGCTCTTCGAGGCTGTAGTAACAGAGCAGGCCCGTCCCCCGGCGCAGCTCGAGGCCGGGGTCGGCTTGCAGGCCATAAGCCGCAAACTCGGCCAGGAAGTTGTGGAAGTGCCCTTGGCCGAGGGCGAAGAGGTCTAAGTTGAGGGAGTCGGCATTGAGTGTCATTTGTTTACCCCCAAAATCCGAGCCATACTCTGCAATCCCGCCGCCACCTCCTCCTGCTGCTGCCGCGCCATCGCTACGCGGGATTGCAGGTAGGCGACTAACTCCGGGCTGCCCAACTCTTGAGCCAACGCCTGCAAGGCGACCATCCAGCCCTGCGCCCGCGTAGCGCCCCAGCCAAAACCCTCGCGCACCACCCAAGCCAGCACCGATTCATCCCCCTGGCGGCGGCGCTCGGCCTCGGACAGAAAATAAGTGGCGGTGCGGCGTTCCAGGTCGCGCTGCCAGCCGAACACATCGTTGAGAAATTGGTGCCAGCAGCCCATCAGGTCAACCAAGCGAGACCAGGCCGTGAGCAAATCGGTGCGCTCATAACGGCAGCAAACCGCCGCTAGCGGAATCTTAGCGGCGCAGCTTTTTTGGGCGGCGATCTGTTCAAATTGAGCCAGGGTGAGGCCGGTCAGTTGGGCGTCGAGCAGCGTCACCTCGGCGGAGTGGAACCAGGTCGCCTTGAAAAAATCCCAAAAGGGATGTCCGGCGGGAAAGTAGGGATAGTAGGCGTGCTGGAAATGGGTCTGGAAGAAATTGAGGGCCGGCAGTAATGGTAATTCTACCGTCGCGTGGCCGTCCATCAAATTATCGGCCAGCCGGATGGCGTAGTAGCCGTTGATGGTGGAGTAGGCCAGATCGGCCTGAAAAGCGAGGTCAGGCTGGCCGGAGAGACTCTGTTCCAGCCACCAGGGCAATAACAGGGCTGGAAAAGCGGCCGGGTGCATAAAATAAGCCGCCGGCGAGGTCGAGCCGGCCAATGCTTGCATCCAGGTGCTCACCTGTTCCGCCATGCCCGGCGCAGCGGCGTGCATGTCCGCTTGCAAGCGGGTAACGGCGCTGGTGATGAGGGTGGTCAGGGGCGGGTCGTACATGGTTGGTAATTGGTTATTGGTTATTGGTAATTGGTAATTAAATTACTAATTACCACTTACTTTAAGACTTGTTGCACTCGCTCCGCATCATACGCCGCGCCCAATTGGTTGAAGATTTCACGGGCGCG
>CAZDMM010000150.1:0-4239 GCA_964505845.1 uncultured Caldilineaceae bacterium | reverse complement strand
AGATGTTCCCGGCGGGCCGGGTCGGTGGGGGGCAGACGCCGCCCCATTTCGTAATGAGTCAAACCGGCGGAGTAGGGCATGCCCAACTGCTCGGCGGACTCCAGGCTTTTGCGCCACAAATCCAACGCTTGCCGGTGATGGCCCACACTCCACTCATAGACCCCCTGCCACAGATAAAGGCGCGGTTTACCTATGGGAAAGACGCGGGTGAAGCCGTGCAGCCCTTTGAGAGCCTGTTGAAGGTTGGAAGGTTGGAAGGTTGGAAGGTTGGAAGGTGTCGAGGTTTCCCACAAGGAAACATAAGTTTCAACAACGGCGGCGTAGCCGGGCAGGGAGAGGAAAGAGGTAGGTGGGGATTTGTGGATGAGTTTGCAAGCCGTTTCGGCGGCGGCCAGGGCCTTGTCCGGCTCATCCAGGCGCAGGTAGACCAAGGCCAGCAGGCCGTGCAGATCAATGTGGAGGGCCTCATCCACAATATGGCTGTGCTGGTTCAACAACGCTTGCAGGGTTTCCAGTTTGACCAGGGCTTCGGGCCAGCGTCCCTGGGGTAATAAATTGTACACCTGCCCGCGCAAGGCCCAACCCTGGTTATGGACATCTTTGCGGCGCTGGGCCGAGGCCGCCAAATCGTCAAACAGCCTGGCGCTGGCGGCAAAACGGCCCTGAAAATAGTCCACCACGGCCAGGTTGCCCACCCCATCATCACGCCGGCTGCGGTCGCCCAGGCGATCGGCCAGTTTTATCACCTGCTGCAACAAATCGGCCGCCTGCTCCCAATGGCCCACCCCGGCGTGATAAACACCCGCCAGCAGCGAGACCCAGGCGCGGGCCGGAAGATTGGGCAACTGCTGGGCCAGCCGGAGCGCCCGGCGGCAGTAGGCGGCGGCCAGGCGGTGGACGGGGATGAAGCCGAGGATCACCCCTACCGAGGCGTAGCCTCGGGCCAGTTCCGGGGAGGGGCCGGCGGCTTCGGCCAGGTTGAGCGAGCGCAGCGCCGTGTATAGAGAGAGGATGGTCTCATTGGCAAAGTAGTAAACCGCCATCAAACCTTCGTGGCCGCGCGCCGCCTCCAACAACAGCTCGCGCCGGGCCTGCTGCCGGCCCACAAAATGCTTTGACCACAAGCGGTGCAGGGCCTGCTGCCACAATTGGCCCACCAACCCCACAATCTGCCCAACCGTCTCCGATGGAATCGGTTTGCCCAGCAGCCTTAATCCCCGTTCCAAATGCGCCCGACCCTCGCTAAATTTGACCCAGTTCACATAAGCCTCACCCAGGTTGAGTTCCCACCGAGCCTGCCGTATTTGGGCAGGGGGGCAGGTCCCCAGGACACCCGGAAGGGGTGGGGGCAGGGGGGCAGAGGTGATAGGGTGTCCCCCTTGCTCCCCTGCACCTCTGCTCCCCAGCTCCCCTGCCAGGGAAAGGGCTTCGCTAAAAAACTCTACCGCTTCCTCGTTGGCGTAATTGTGCAGGGCTTGCTCGCCGGCTTTTTCCAGGTAATCTACCGCTTTAGGGGTGACGCCTGCCATGCGCCAGTGGAAGGCCAGCAGCGGATAAAAGGGCGACAAGTCGGCGGCATAACTTCCCTCGTACCATTCCGCTACAGCCTTATGCAGTTCTCGCCGCTGCGAGAACAGCATCATGTTATAGGCCACTTCCTGGGTAATGATATGTTTGAAGATGTAGGTTAAATCCGGTTCCGGCGCTTCCAGTTGGGTAATGTCCACGCGGGCCAGGCCGTTGAGATAATCGGACAGGTGAGCTTTGTCAGACTCGATGGGGTGAATGTCGCGCAGGGTTTCCAGCTCAAAAGCCCGGCCAATGACGCTGGCCACTTTCAAGGTCAACTGCTGGGCCGGGGTCAAGCGGTCAATCCGGCTGGTAATCACCCCTTGCACGGTATCGGGCAGGCTTAAATTTTGCAGTTCTCCGGCCTGAGGCAGCAGGTAACATTCCCCATTGACGATGGTGATCAGGCCGGTATCCCGCAAAGCATAGGCCAGCTCTTCGCCAAAAAAGGGATTGCCGCCGGTTTTGGCATAAATGAGCTGGGCCAGGGCCTCGGGCAGATGGTTAACGCCCAAGCGGTGACACACCAGCTTGACCGTATCTTCCGGGGGCAGGCTGTCAAGCACCAACCGCTGGGTGTGGGGAGACCCGATTAATTGAGTGAATTCGGGCGGAACGGGATCGGTGAGGGGGCGAATCGCCAGCAGTAGCAAAAGCGGCTGCACATGTTGGGCCACCTGCCCGGCCACCGACCAGGAGGCCGAATCTAACCAGTGAGCATCCTCTAACACCAACAAGTAGGAGTGACCTTCTTGCGCCCCTTGCTGAACCTCGGCTTGCAGCAAACGGACCAGCAGTTCAGTGGTGTTATCGGCCCGCACTTTCCCGGTCATTTGTTCGGTTATGTCGTTGTCCGGCCAATCTAAAGACAAAACCGGGTTGAGCAGTGGGGCCAGGTGGGTTAAAGCGGCAGCCGGGGCATGCCGATCGGTAGGCTGGCGACCGGCCGCCTCCAGAATTAATTGCTTTTGCTCCAGTTGGGCCAAAACATGCGCCCGGCGGACGGCCACCTCGTCCGGCTGGGAGTCAAGCTCAAACATTTTGGTAAAGATGGGCCGCCAGGCAAAGTAAGGGGTTGATTTTTCAACGGCGCTGCCCGACCCCAGCAGCGGGGTGACATGCAGCGTCTGGGCCTGGCGCAGCAGGTCATCCACCAGCCGAGACTTGCCCAGGCCGGCTTCGCCTTCCAGGATCACCACTCCACCTGTACCCCGCAGCAGGGTTTGGAGTTGGCTGTAAAGGCCGGCCCGCTCCTGCTCCCGGCCCACAATTTCGGTGTGCTGGCGGCCGAGGCTTTCCCTGGGGCGCACCGGGCGATAAACGGCTATCACCTCCGCTTTACCTTTGACTTTGATGGCCGGCAGCGTTTCAAACTCTATGGCAGTCTGGGCCGCTTGATAGGTGGCTGCATCGCATAAGACCCCCCCCATCCCCTCCGTCAACGGGGGGGAGAGAGGGGGGGTATCCGTTGGCGTCGGAGGGAGAGAGGGGGTATCCATCGGTGGGACGGCATCCGCCGCCTGCATTAGCCGGGCCGCCAGGTTGACCACATCGCCGATCATAGTATATTCGCGGCGCTGATGATTACCCACCATGCCACAAAAGGCTCGCCCGGTAGTCACGCCGATGGCGTTCTGTAAGCCTAGATGGCGTAGTTCTGCCTGGATGGAGAGGGCCGCCTTGACGGCGCGGGCCGCGTCGTCTTCATGAGCCAGGGGTGGCAGCCCCAGGGCCGCCACCAGCGTGACCCCTTTGTCATCCACGCTGAGCTTATTGATGCTGCCTTCATAGCGATAAAGGATGGTTTGCAGGGTGCGCATGACGGTTTGGGCCTGCTCCAAAGGCACCGCGTAATTCAGGTCGGGCAGGTTGATGAACAGCACGGTGACGCGCCGCAGTTCCGCCAGCCAACCCAACTGGCCGGCAGCCAGTCGCGCTAAAACTGCGCCCGGAATGTAGGCCCGCAGCCCGGCCTCCATCTCCGCCTTCAAATCGGGCAGGGTTAGCCGGGAGCTGACGGTGAGAGCAGCAGGGGCCGGTTGCAAGCCCTGCAAGCGCATCACCTCTTGAGTTTTACCGTTGTGCCCGGCAGTCGCCACCGGGCCGGCGCCGGCCCCTTGCAGCAGCGCCCAGGCTTCTGGCGCCAGCAAAATATCGCCGGGTTGGGCCAGATGCCCCGCCGCGCCAACCTGGATAAGGGGAGAGCCGGTAACTAAAAATTCCCACCGGCCATACACGCCGCCCAGGTGCATCGCCAGCAGTTCGCCGGCCCCCAGGGCCAGCTTGAGGGAAAGCTGCACATCTTGAGCCACAGGGTAGGCTTTAAGCTGCTGCTGCACCAGCAGGCTGCACTGCGCCGCCTGATAAACCGCCGCCGGCAGCAGCGTATTTTGCGGGCGGCCGCTTGAGTCAACGGCCGGCCAGACGGCAATCAGGGCGTCGCCGGCAAACTTCACAATATCGCCGCCGTGCGCGGTAATCAGCTCGATGAGTTGGCCAAAGTAGGTGTTGAGGTGCTGGGTCAGCTCCTCAGCGCCAACCGGGCCTTTGTGAGCCAAACGCTCGGTCAGGGCGGTAAAGCCGGAAATATCGGCAAAGAGAAGGGCGGCGGGGAAAGTTTCGGAGAGGGGGGTAGTGATGGGGGTTGGATTGTGCGCCAGGCGGCGAGTA
>CAZDMM010000149.1:5146-12033 GCA_964505845.1 uncultured Caldilineaceae bacterium | reverse complement strand
TGAGAATTATCCGGGATGTCTACGGTGATGCGCTCTTTAAGATCTTCCCCGGAGATATGGATATCCGGCAAAGCTTTGAGCACCTGCCAGGGGACGCTCCCCTCAATCAAAAAATCCTTAAAACTGGCCTGCGTCTGTTCAATTTCATCGCGCAAGGCCCCCCGGCCAAATTGGCTGTAAAGGGGCACTTCTTGGGGTGGGGGCGCGCTGACTTGCAGTGTGACGGTCGCTTCATACTGGGTTTTACTAAAGTAAGCAACCGCCACCATGGTGCCAACGGTAGCCACAAAGAGCAGGAGAATCAGCCATTTCCATTTGTAAATGATTCTGAAGTAACTCAATATATCGTGAATTCCCATAAATTTTGAAGCCTCATTTCCTTAAAATTCTCCCCGCCGCCGTTAACCAACCCATCGGTCTATTTTTAGTGAGCATACACATGCCGGTAGGTATAGAGCTGCACGCTCGGCGCGTCTTGTGGCCTGATGCCAACACCATCCTCAACTTGAAAGAGTCTGTAACCGTAAGCTAACAAAAATTCTACAATCTCTTGTTCACTTTGGCCATGCAGTTCAATCAGCAGCGCCGGCTTACGCTGGCTGATCGTCTGGCGCATCCCGTTCAAAACGTCTATTTCCAACCCTTCCACATCAATTTTTACAAAATCCGGCCAGGGCAGCTTGTTGACGCTAATCTGATTATCCAGGGTATCTACTTCGATGGTGGAGTGGATAAAGTTGCTCAGGTTGCCTTGCCGGGCCAGTTCCAGGCGCCGGTTGGGGTGGGCAGTGCCAAACGCGGTGGCCTGCCCGCTGACAAAAAAAGTCAGGGTATCGCGTTTGTGGCCCAGCCCCATGGGGATAACCGTGACGTTTTGAAAGCCGTTGAGTTCCACGTGATCCAGGATAGCCTGATAATTTTGCAGATTTGGCTCAAAGGTAATTACCCGGCCCGTTTGGCCGACGGCGCGGGCAAAAAACAGGGTCATCAGCCCCACATGGCCGCCCACATCATAAACGGTTTTATCCCTCAGATCCAGTTTTTTTAAAAACATCTGCTCCTGGGTGAGCGCTTTTTTGGGAATAAACCCAAACCCGCCGCGACGTTTTAACCCGGTAATCAAACCGCTCCGGGCGGTATAAACATAACTACTTAACCGAGGCGCTAAAATAGAGGCAACGGCCGTCATCATAGTTTTTTTCATCGCCTTTTACCAAGCTAATTCTAACGAGACAAAATTTGCTGATAAATGGTTTGCACTGCCGCCACATGTTGGGCCGCAGAAAAACGAGTTCTGACGTTCTGTTGAGCGCACCGCCCCAGGCGGCCGGCCTGGGCCGGGTTTTGGATAAGCTGCTGAATGGCTTTGGCCATGGCGGCTGCATCTTTGGTGGGCACCAGCAGGCCGTTGACCTGATCCTCAATAATGTCCAGCACACCGCCCCCGGCCGTAGCTACCACCGGCCGGCCCATAGCCATGGCTTCAATCACCACGATGCCAAACGGTTCTGGCTCAGATGAGCTATGAACTACCACATCAGAGGCGGCCATGATCCGGGGCACATCAGGCCGGAAGCCGGCAAAAATAACATGCTCCTGTAGCTGTAAATCACTCACCATTTGCTGCAGCCGCCGGTAATAGCTCTGGCTCAGATAGGTAGAGTCAGGTTCACCCACAATGACCGCTTTAGCGCCGGGCTGTGAGCGGACCACCTGGGCCATAGCCTGCAAAAAATACTCATGCCCTTTCCACCAATCAAGCCGGCCCACGTTGCTCACCAGCCAGCCCGGCCCGGTTAGCCCAAACTCGGCTCGCAGCGCCGCCGTATCGTCAACGGGCCGAAACGCCTCGGCGTTGTAGGCATCATGCACAATTTGGCCCGCGCCCGCCGCTATCCCCTGCTGCCGGTAATACTGCTCAACAGCCTGAGAGATATAAATGAAGCGGTCAACAAAACCGGCCAAAAACCGCTGCGGGAAGCTCACGGGAAGCATGCCGCGCATATGGCACACCTGGGGCACTCCGGCCAGCCTGGCCGCCAGCACCGTTTCCTGGTTGCCTCCCAGGCTGTTGTTTTGATGAACCAGGTCAATCGCCTCGGCCTTGATCAGGCGGGCCAGGGCCAGAGCTGCCGGCCAATCGCGCCGGGCCAACAGGTAAGTTTCTTTGGCGGCCCGGTAACCGGCGGCCAACCAATTGGCATAACGGCGCAGCCGGGCCGCGATATCGCGTGGTTGGCCGCTGACCGGACCAACCACGGGCGGCCGCTCATCCAGGGTGATGACTCTGACCCCCAGGGCTTGAAACCGCTGGCGGTAAGGATTTGGGCCGTGAAACAAAATCACCGGCTCATACCGGGCCGTATCCAACCCACGCACCAGTTCATACAGGCTGATAACCGACCCACCCACAAAGGCCGGTTTTTCTATATACAAAATACGAGGGGGCATCTTTTATCGGCCATAGGCTGCGCAACAAAACTATTGCGCCATTTTACTACACCCAACCAGCATAACATCTCAAGGTAAGAAATTTATGTGAGATTAGTTAGGAAAAAGTTAGAATATCTATCTTTGGCCCAAGTGGGCCTCAATTATCCCGGACAACTGCTCAACCCTGGCTTCCCAGCTATGCTGACGCGCAATTTCCCGGCGAGCCTCCCGCTGCCCCGGGGTTAAGCTGGATAGAGCAGCCCGAACCGATTTGGCAATAGCGGCTGCATCGTCGGCCAGGTAAAGGTGAGCGCCAAATTCACGGGCCGCCGGAATATCGGTTGAAACAATCGGCAGCCCGGCCGCCAGATAATCATACAGTTTCAAAGGGCTAATATTCTCTGTTTCCCGGTTTAAAGCATAGGGCATCAAGCCCACCTGCAAGCCTTTCAAATAGTGCGGCACCTGAGAAATATCAACCTCACCCAGGTAATAAACGTTAGGCCGGGCCAACAATCTTTGCCAGGTTTCAGCCTGATGAAAAACCCTGGCCTCCCCCAAGAAAACCAGCGACCATTCTGGGTGGGCCTGAGCCACCTTGTCAAGCAGGCTCAAGTTGAGCCGGTCGCCAATCAGGCCGCTGTAGCCCAGGCGCGGGGGTGTAATCTTGACCAATGCCTCGGGCAGGGTCGGGTCGGCCAGGGCTTCGGTATAAGCCTGGTAGTTGACCCCATTCGGCGCCAGGTAAGTTTGCTCCTTAAACGGCCGCCTGGTCTGGTACAGTTTTTGTGAGACCACAATGACCAGATCCACGTGAGCCATCATCTGCTGCTCTCGTTCCTCAAGCCGGCGGCGGCTTTCGGGCGTTTGGTCGGCGTAACCGGTGTATTCATCCACCAGGTGGTAGATACGCAGGCCGGTGGGCGGGATTTCGGCGGGCAGGTCTACCATGTCGGGGTGCGAAAACCAGGTAATGGGCCGGCTCAGGCCAAGCCGCCGCCAGGTTTGGCCCAGCACCTGCCGTCGAACCAAACGCGTTACCGGCTCCAGGGGCCAGCGCCCGCTAACCGGAGCCCAGAAGGGATAATGAAAAACAAATAAGTTGCCGGCTACCTGTCGTATCAATGGCCGCCGTAAATCAGCCAGAGGCAATTGGCCGCTCCGCCAGGCGGCCAGGGTGGGCCGCAGATAGGGGCGCGGCTCCACATACAGCACCCGGTTACAGCGCGCAAACAGCGACATCAACTGCTGCCGGTTACGCCACAAGCCGGCCCAGGGGCCGGGAGCAAAGTAAACCAGACTATGCCCGGAGAGCATCAGCGCCTCAGCTTCTAGAGCGGCCGACTACATTTAACTTTTTAATGTCCACAGGTGGGGCCGGCGGCGAGCCGCTGCTCTTCTTTCTGAGGGCATACACCAACCGTTTGGCCGTCGTTTCAAAATTTAAGAGTTGGCGCAAAGCTGCGGCTGTCACCCTGGCCCAGCTAAAGGGGTCACCCAGTTTTTTTAATTCAGCTTGCTGGTAGGCCCAAAAGGCTTTTTCTCTCAATTCGTAAACTTGCTGCCCCAAGAACCGGTAGTAAGTTTCCATAAAATATCTTGAGCACAGGTTGTACTCGGCCTCACTCAGGTACAACGGCCCGAACTTTTTTAGCACCATCAGGTTGCCAATGATGATGGTGCTAAAGCGCCGCACAAAGGCCGTGGTAGATTCGTTGTGCCGGCGCGTAAAGGTAAGCACCTGATGGACAAAGCCAAAATCGCTGTTTTGCAGCAGTTCAAAACACACTTCTTGGTCGGCGTGGATATTGGCGACATTGTAAAAAGCCGGGCGGCTACGAACCAGGTCGGAGCGGATAAGCAAGGAACTGGGCGAGCCGAACAGATACAAACCTTCCAAAAAAAATCGGCGGCAGACCTCGCGGCCCGATACAACCGGGCTGGGATAAGCCAGGCCATCCAGCGTGACCTTCTCCTCCTCCAGGCGGTAAGCGCCCACCAGACCCACGCCGGGATTGGCCTGGGCCACGGCTACCATTTGGGCCAAACAGTCGGGAAATAACCAGTCGTCGGCGTGGAGCACTTTGCAGTAGGCGCTGGCCGGGGAGATTTGGCGCAGGGCATGGTTCCAATTGTCCATCTGCGATAGAAACTCGGTGTTGTTGCAGATGCGAATCCGGGCATCCTGGCGGGCATACTGTTGGGCAATTTCCAGCGAGCGGTCGGTGCTGCAATTGTTAACGATGATGTATTCCCAATTTTGATAGGTTTGAGCGAGAATACTCTCGATACACTCGGCCAGGTATTTTTCCCCGTTGTATACCGGCGTGACCACGCTGACTAAAGGCGCTGGATTACCCAAATTTGCCGGTTTCTCTACAGTTACATTCACCACAACAGCCTCTTTAGGTTTATGACGGCAGGCGTCGCCAAAAAATTAATCTTTGCCCTAGCCAGCGGCATAGCGACGGGCTTCCCCCTCAGGTGTTTTGAGTCCATGCAGCCAGGAGGTATCACCTTGTTGGTACCAATTCTGCCGTTGAGGCCGGCCCCGGCGGAGCAGTTCAGGCACGGTGATAAAGTCAAACTGGCCCCTGAGTTGGGTTAAAAGCATCTCCACGGCTTCAAACATGGGCATCCGGTCGGCAAATCGTTCTTCGGCAAAGGTGTAAAGGGTATCGTGCAGCAGGATAATGCTGCCGGGCCGGATCTGGTTCAGCAGCCGGTCAGCTATCATCTGCGCGGGATGATCCAGCCAGTCTTGCCCAACCACGCTCCAGGTGATGACCTGGTACCCTAACAGCCACGTCTCAACCCGTGAAGCGAAGGATTGGTGGCCATAAGGAGGGCGAAATAATTGAGGCCGGTTATAGGGCGCAATGGCCTGGGCGCAGGTCCGCAGTTGGGCGCGGCGTTCACGGCTGCTCACCCGGGGCATCGAAGGGTGATCCCAGGTATGGTTGCCGATGGCATGCCCCCCTGAGGCCACCCGGCGCACCACCTCTGGATAGCTTTGAGCAGACTTGCCCACCATAAAAATGGTGCCTCGCGCCTGATACCGCTCCAGCAGGTCACACAGGTGGGGGGTATACTGGGGATGCGGCCCATCGTCAAAGGTCAGGGCTGCCACAGGCTCCGTGACGCCTACGTGGGTGATGGTTCCCAACACCTTTCGCCCGGCCCGGCTCAACAATTCGCGCCCAAATCGAGCCCCCTTATCCACCACGTTTGCCCACCACCTGCGCCGGTATACCTACAGCGATGCTGTAGGGCGGAATATCTTTAGTCACCACAGCGCCCGCCCCAATAACCGCCCCCCGGCCAATATGTACTCCATCCATCACTTTTACACCTGTACCCAACCAAACATCGTCTTCAATCACAATATCCCCGTGACTAACGAGCGGCTGTTTGCACATAGGCTGGCTCAGATCATCCACCCGGTGTTGGTAAGGGAAAAAACCACACTGAGGAGCAATCATGACATGGCAGCCAATCTGGATTGCGCCTACATGGCCGTTCAAATTGCAGTTAGCTTGAATGTGGGTATCTTCACCGATCATAACTTTTCCACCGTGGCCCACTTCAATAATCGTCCCGCGCAGGATATGCACCTCTTTGTCCAACACAACGGTTCCACCGCTACGGCTACTATAAATGGTCACAAAATCATCAATAAAGCAGTGCGGGCCAATTTGTAAATCGGGGCAGCTTAACTGAGCTTTGGGCGAGATATAGGGATTAGAGGTTATTTGAGCTAACGGCCATTTTCTCCGATAAACTCCCAAAGGCAAACCGGCTAACCAGGTAAAAAGCCGCCCCACATAGGGCCAGGCCGAAAGGTGCATCATCAGCCACATCCACCACCACCACCTGCCAAACCGCTGCGGGTATTGACGCCAGCGTAAAATTCTGGCCGCCCAGACATGGCGATATTTACTGCCCAGGCTCAGATCAGAATTCATAGGTCATGCCTTTCCACAAGTCTATCACTCACCAGCGCAAAATCCTGTCTCTCAGCGCCAATACCCGGCGGCGGAAACCTATGGGGATCCGCTGCCGTATCTCCTGTCTTATTCGTCGCAGGGTCAGGGGGTTATAAGGAGGATTGATCGGTTCACTCAACGTTTCCGGCCACAACTTAAGCATAAGCTCGTGATGAAACCTATATTCAGGTGGCTTTCTATACTGTTCAGAAACAGATAACATATTTATCAAAAAAGTGCGGCAATTATAAGGCACAAAAACCTCTTGAACGATATCCCATTCTAACTGGCTCATCGCCTGCCAGTTGCCTTCCCTATCTTCCCACCAAAATAGATCAAGTACATCAACATTGTATATATGGCCTAATTTTGAAAGCCACCTTTCCAGAGAGGCAATGGCAAATGGACTTTCATGCACCCCCGTCAGCCGGGCCAGAGTCAGCCCGGTAATTTCGGCTGTTTCTGACT
>CAZDMM010000149.1:3370-5136 GCA_964505845.1 uncultured Caldilineaceae bacterium | reverse complement strand
CGATAGGGATAACATTGCCCTTAAGACAAACTCTCTCAGAAGGGTAATGATTGTACAAACCCTGCGCAATGGGGCCATATACATCACGCGCCCCCGTTACATTTTTTTTATATATTCTTCCAAACTCTTCCTCTATGGAGGGTGGGCATTGGATGACGTGATGAGGCAGGCCCAGTTTGGCCAGCAATTTAGCCGGTATTTTTATATCTGGGCTGTTTTTGGTTAAATGCCAGTAAATGAGGGTAAAGTAAAAAAGCCGGTCGCTGATCTCTTTTGAAGCCGCCAACAGCACTCTGGTGTCTCGCCCGGCGGTTAACGACAAAGCAAGATCAAACCTGTTACATGCACTCTTTAACAATCCTCGCAATATCTCAGAATTTTTTTCGATTGCATCTTCGAGTGATAGACGGCCCAGGTTCTGGTCAGGCCAATACCGTTGAACTATCCCTGTCGTTAAATTTAGATAATGATTAGGCAACAAATGGCTTATTTCTTGATACGGCGAACTATCGCCAGGCCACCAATATTCAGTGTTTTGATATAAATTCATATATTCCAGGGCTGTTTCGCCCATTTTCAAATGCAATAATTCTCCAATCAACCCCGGTTGAGAGGTGCACCATATCTGTGGCGAAGAGGTATTGGTGTAAAAAATTTGTCGTAAACCGGCCGCATCATTAAAAATTATAATGTCTTTACCGTCATCTACAATAAGAATCCACCGGCCACCTAAATCATAGGTATATTTGAAAAAATCAGTTAAACTATCAGAAGGGGATAGTTGGCAGATTAGCCTATTTAGAATCTCCTGGTCATTAGCTTGAGGCTGGTATGGGTCCAAAATATAGCCCAGCAGCGTAATGACCTTGTGCTCGCGGGTAACTTGACACGTATTCAGTTCTGGATGCACCGTTAAATATAGGGTGTCTCTTAGGGTAATTCTTTTCCAGGACGGTAATTCCTCGATGAAATATGGCCCAATAACAAATTGGCGGCGGAATAACAACTTGTCCAAGTTATATTTAGCTGATGCTTCTTCCATAAGTGCCATGTTGTTTTCAGAACTCAGTTTTGAGACTAAACCTGGGTGAGCGCCACACCTATTAAGACAATCAGGCTCACAAAGCCCAAACTCGATGCTTGATGCTCCCTTGTAACCGCCCCACGCACCGGCCAAGCTGCCACATCCAGTTGGCCCGGCCTTCTTTAGAAAGGACAACATACTGGGGATATTGCAGCAGCTTAACCCAGGCCAGTAAACCCGCTTTTTTTGAAATCTTGGGCATACCCAGGGGGCGATATTTTTTATACAGGAGCACGTTATACTCGGCATAGCCCCGCGCCTGGCGATAAATATCATTCAGCCTGTCACGGAAGCGGATGTGCATCACTGCTTCCGGCACAAAATGAAGCTCCACCCCGGCCCGCTGCAAACGCCAGCAATAATCGGTATCGTGGAGCATGGGGAAGGCCTCATCAAATCCACCAATAGCTTCGTGGAGGGTACGTTTAATACCCAGGCTGCCGCCGCCGGCATGGGGCAAATAGGGTGGATGATTATATTTCATAAGCCCATTTCGCTGCATGTTAGCTCGGCTTTTGTACAGCCAGGGGGGGTTGAGTTTCTCGGTATCAAAACGACAGGCCACAAAATCATATTGGCGCAGAGCTTCACCGATAGCCGCCACCCAGCCGGCTCCAACCACATCATCGGCATCACAAAAAGCCAGCGACTCGCCGAGGGCGGCTTGAGCGCCGCAGTTGAG
>CAZDMM010000149.1:0-3360 GCA_964505845.1 uncultured Caldilineaceae bacterium | reverse complement strand
CCTGGTACTGCCGGACAATGGCCATGGACTCGTCGGTTGAGCGGTTGTTAGCCACAATAATCTCCCAGGATTCAGACCACTCTTGACCGGCCAGGGCCTCAAGCTGTTCGGCAATTGTTTGAGCTGCGTTATAACATGGGATGATGACGCTTAACTTCATAAACCCTCCGGCGCCTTTTCAATCCTCAAACCCTCGTGCGCCCTCTTGGGTCCCATCTGGATTGAATTCCGTGCTCCATTTTAAGAGCGGGCGTACCACGCCACCCAACCGCCCGCCCCAATCCCCACGGGCCGAGTCGCCCTCTGTACTGTCAATCACTTGAAACGCGACCACGCCATCTTCGGCAAACTGGTGAATATTTGGCCCCAACGTCGTCAGCGAGGCGTCAACAAAGATAGTCCCTTCAGCAAAAAAGTTGCCGGGTATCCAGGCGGTGCTGACATAGCGGCCGGCGGGGCGGGGCCGGCGGCGCCAGGCCGGGTCCTGATCAAGGGTGACAAAGAGCTTCACCCCTTCTTCATTCACTATATCAAAATGAGGCATTAAGGTATAGCCTGCCACCCGCACATCATACTCCATCTCAAGCCGCACCGGGCAGCGGATGTCTACGGCCTCGCTCACCTGGCCGTCCTCGGTGCGCACCCGCACGGCCCGTAACCGAGCCACCTGGCCGCCGGGCGCTTTGGCCGCGTCGGGCCATTTACGCACCGCCGATGTGCCTGAGCCGGAGTTAAGGTATACGCCCACCACCTGGTGTGATGGCCCATCCTTGAGAACCTCACCCTCGCCCAGCAGGATCACCCGGTCACACAGGCGGGTAATGGCCGGCATGCTGTGCGACACAAACAAAACTGTGCGGCCCTGCTGGCCCACATCCTGCATCTTATCCAGGCATTTACGCTGAAAGCGAGTATCCCCCACGGCCAACACCTCATCCACAATCAATATCTCCGGCTCCAGGTGCGCCGCTACCGCAAAGGCCAGGCGCACATACATGCCGCTGGAGTAGTGCTTGACCGGGGTGTCAATAAACTTCTCAACCTCAGAAAAGGCGACAATTTCATCGAATTTGCGCTCGATTTCGCGCCGCTGCATCCCCAGGATGGCCCCATTTAAGTAGATGTTTTCACGGCCCGTCAATTCGGGATGAAAACCGGTGCCAACCTCCAGCAGTGAACCCACCCGGCCATAGATATCAATCATGCCGGTAGTTGGCTCGGTAATGCGCGACAGGATTTTGAGCAAGGTGCTCTTACCGGCCCCGTTGCGGCCAATAATACCGACCACTTCGCCCTGTTTGACCTCAAAAGAAACGCCTTTGAGCGCCCAGATGGTTTCATCCAACTCGGCTGCGCCGGTGGCCTCGCCTTGCAGCAATTTGGAGGCACGCCGGAAAGGTGAGAAAAAGGTTTCGGCTAAGGTATCACGCAGAGTTTCATATTTGCGTTTGCGTTGTAACCGGCCAATGTAATACTGTTTGCTAACCTCTGCTACCCGGATGGCAATATCGCTCATACGTTACACCACATCTGCAAAAGTTTTTTCCATGCGACGGAAATAGAAGGCTCCACCCACCAATAAGGCCAGGGCGACGAAAGTGGACACGATGATAATCGGCCCAGGGGCGGTATCGGTGCCTAACAAGGCCCAGCGAAAGCCTTCAACCACCCCGGCCATTGGGTTGAGGCCATAAAAGGTGCGCCAGGGTTCGGCCAGCAAACTACTGGGGTAAGCAATGGGAGTGGCAAAAAGCCAAAACTGGGTGAGAAAGGGGATGGTATACTGAACATCGCGGAACTGCACATTCAGGGCCGACAGCCACAGCGAGACGCCCAACGCGGTAATCAGAGCTAACAACAAAAACAAGGGCAGCCAGACCACATTCAGGGTGGGCGTCAGGCCATAATAGAGCATCATGAGTAACAATACTATAAAGGCCAGGATAAAATCCACCACCCCGGCCAATACCCTGGCCACCGGCACCACTAGGCGGGGAAAATAAACTTTGGTGATCAAGTTGGAGCTGATGACCAGGCTGGTAGAAGCCTGGGTTAACCCCTGGGCAAAAAAGCTCCACGGCACCAGCGCGGCATAACTAAAAATGGGGTAAGGAATCCCATCTGAGGGAACCTGAGCCAGCTTGCCAAAAAACAGGCTAAAAACCACCATGGTAAAAAAGGGCTGGATAATGGCCCAGGCCGCGCCCAGCACCGTTTGCTTGTAACGCACCTTTACATCCCGCCAGATGAGAAAGTAAAAAAGCTCGCGGTATTCCCACAATTCATGCAGTTTTAGTGAAACCCAGCCTTTGGAGGGTTCAATATGTATAACGGGCATGTGGCCCTTGCCGGGCGGCGTTGAGGCCGCATCCAGGCCGGGCGGCCCTATCCGCTCTTGTGATAGCATAAAAGTTTCCTCTCCTGATACCGTTTAGAAATAAACAAAAAGAATTACCTGCTAAGGTTCAATAAGAACAGGCAAGTAAATCATCCCATTCCCTAAAAGTAAAGCGGAAACCTGGCCCAGGCTGGCAACCACCTGGCTGGGCTGGCTGCCTTTGGTTAAAACGGCAGTGGCTTGACCTCCGCTGATGGTCCGGGTGTACACCGGGCTGCCATTGGGAAAAGTCCCGGCGCTGGCGGTAAAGGTGACCACTGCGCCATCCGGGGCCGGGTTGTTTAAATAATCTTGGGCCAGCAGCGTCAGGGTTGAGGTGGCGGCCTGGCCCAGTGGTGGGTTGGCCGAAAGCTGCAGCCGCAGACCGGAGATGGTCAGGCTAAACTGGCCGGTGAAGGTCAGGGTGGTGGTCAGATAGCCGGAGGTATAATCTACCAATTTATTGTTGCCGCCGCCTTTAACCAGGTAAGTAGTGGTCGGCAGGCCCATCCCCGGTTGAGCAATGACCTCGGTGATGGCCCCTGAGCCGAGGTTAAAAGCCAGGGCCGACGGATTCGTATCCGAGATGGTGACCGTGACGGTTCTGTTGGCCAGGTTATAGGCCGCCTGCACCTGCGACCAGTGGTCGCCGCCGCTCTGGGTAATGATCATCCAGTAGTATGACTTGGACTCGTCGGTGGTAATGTTGACGCTAGTGGGGTTGTTATTCAACCGGAAGGGTTCCAAAAAATTCAGCACCGCCATGGGGTCAGGTTCATAGTCATGATAGGCGGGCGGGCCGCCGTCAACGGCGGGGTTATGGCTGGCCTCTTCAAAAACGGCAACCGGCGGGAGCGGGTTATAACTATTAATGACGTCGCGCAGGTTGTAAGAGTGGCTGATAGGAACCAGGGCGTCGCTGATGGAGTGGGTCATGGTCATGGGGATGGTGGTGAGGCTGGCCCCAAACCCTCGCACAAAAT
>CAZDMM010000148.1:3728-12109 GCA_964505845.1 uncultured Caldilineaceae bacterium | reverse complement strand
CGCCGGCCGAGCCGGTGGACACGGAGGCGCCGGTCGAAGTGGCCGAGGCGGCCGTCCGGTTGGATGGGATCAAACAGCTTATCATGACCACCGGAACCCTTAACTACCACGATATGGGCATCCATTACCTGGCCAGATGCACGCGGGCAATCAAAGCGGCGGTAGCGATTGATATTCAAGCCCAGTTTGAACCCCCTGAAAACCTGGACGACCTGGAACTACTGCGTGAGGCGGGGGTTGATGCAGTAGGGATGCACCTGGAAAGCTTTGACCCGTCTGTCCGCGAGCGGGTAACGCCGGGTAAAGCCCAAATCAGCGTCGAACGCTACTTTGAGGCTTTTGAGCGGGCCGTAGAAATTTTTGGCCGGAATCAAGTTTCCAGTTATCTGATTGTCGGCCTGGGTGAAGACCTGGCCTTGCTCATCGAGGGTTGCTGCCGCTTGGCGCAAATCGGCGTCTATCCCTTTGTCGTGCCGCTGCGGCCTATCATCGGCACACCGCTGCAAGATATCCCTGCGCCTGACCCCGCCTTAATGGGCCGCATCTACCGGCAGGTAGCCGCCATCAATAAGGAATACGGGTTAAACTGGCGCAACAGCAAGGCCGGCTGCGCCCGCTGTGGGGCCTGTTCCGGCTTGACCGCCTTTGAGTAGAGGCAAGAAAAGAGGATATGATGACTCGGATTGTTAGTAAGATCGTTGAAACTGAGGCGGAACGGGAAGGGCATTTTGCCGTTCGCCGGGCGGTATTTGTGGACGAGCAGGGTCTTTTCCAGGACTCTGATCGGGATGAGCACGATGACCACGCCGTTCATCTGATCGCTGTAGATCAGGACACGGGCGCTGTAGTGGGAGCGGTACGTTGCTATGAAATCGAGCCCGGTATCTGGTATGGCGGGCGGCTGGCCGTGCTGGAAGAATATCGTTACAGCGTATGCGCTGTCGGCCCACGCTTGTGCAAACTGGCGGAAAAGGTGGTCATCGAGCGGGGCTGCCGTTGTTTTCTGGCCTACATCCAACTCCAGAATGTGCGCTTGTTTGAACGTTTGGGTTGGCGAAAAATTGGGAAGCCGCTGGAGCAGTACGGGGTGCTGCACCAGGTGATGGAGGCTTCTCTTATGCTTGAGAAAGTCAAAGAACCTGACCAAATAAGAGGAATTCATCCGATCCATGCCTGAACTGACCCTTGAGGAACTGATTGCCGCTCTGCGGGCAGCGCCGGCCTGGCAGCGCAAGCGCGAAATCGAGGTTTTGGCCGGTGAATTAATGACCTCCACCCCATTCATCGAGGGCCGGCCTGTTTTGGTAGGCGATGACGCCGCCGCCATAGACACCGGGGAGGATTATCTCCTCCTGGCCGCCGAAGTGATGTATCCGCCCCTGGTCCGGGCCGATCCTTACCTGGCCGGCAAGTACGCCATCCTGGCGAATGTTAACGATATTTATGCGATGGGCGGCGCTCCTGTGGCGTTAGTCAATATGATTCTGGCGACGGATACGGAGGAAGCTGCGGCCATTCTGCGGGGATTGCGGGATGGCTGCGCCCGCTATGGCCTGGCCCTCGTCGGGGGGCACCTGACCGCGGCCGGCGATACGACCGCGGTGGCGGCCTGTATTTTGGGGCGCGCCAAAAAACTCTTGAGCAGCTTTGAGGTGCAGCCGGGCGACATCTTGCTGCACGCGACCAACCTGCGGGGCCAATTTCACCCCCAGTTTCGTTTCTGGAATTGTTCGGCCCACCTATCTGATGCCGACCTGCGCCGTGACCTGGCCCTTTTGCCGGCCATTGCCGAAGCCGGTTGGTGCAGAGCAGGGCGTGATGTCAGTATGGGGGGCATCTTTGGCTCGATGCTGATGTTGCTTGAACTATCGGGTGTGGGCGCCGTGATTGATCTTGAGGCTGTCCCCCAACCCGCTGGAATTGAGGATCGTTTTCTCGACTGGCTGTTGGCCTTTCCCAGTTATGGTTTTATTCTGGCCGCGCCGCCTGAGCATGTGGCGACCATACAGGCTACTTTTGCAAGGCGAGAAATTACCTGCGCCGCTATTGGCCAGGCGACCGTAAACCGCCAGGTCTTTTTACGCCAGCACCGGCGTGAAGCAACCTTGTGGGATCTGGCCGCCGAGCCTTTCATCGGCTTTTCTCTTCCATCTACTTAAACCCTTTGCCCTTAATGGCTAATTAGGAGGTTCAGCTAAAATGTCTAATCGAATTGTCGTCATCGGTGGCGGTAGCGCCGGGACAGGTGCAGCCACTACGGCCAAGCAGTATGACCGCTCGGCAAGCGTCACTCTTATCACTGAATTTGAGGATATTGCCTACAGCCCGTGCGGTATGCCTTATGTTATTGGCCGTGAAGTAGAAAGTTTTGACCGCTTGTTCCTGCAATCACGCCAGTTTTATCTGGATATGGGGATTGATCTGCAAACTACAAGCACCGTGGAGCGCATTGACCTCAATCAGCGCCGGGTCTATGCCGGCGAAAAGGTGTTTCCCTTTGACAAGCTGATTCTGGGTACCGGCTGGGAATACGAAGTTCCAAACCTGCCCGGTGTTGACCTGGCCGGCATTGAATACATCAAAGTTATTCGCCGGGTGATGGAATTGGATAAACGGTTAGACCAGGCAAAGCGGGTGGTCATTTGGCAGGCCAAGCCGGTGAGTGTTGAGTTAGCCGATGCCCTGCCCAATCGTGGGATTGAGACCCATCTGGTTGATGCCGGCCCCTGGCTTATGTCCGACTTTGCCGATCCCGACGTGATGGAGATTGTCCACAAGCACCTGGAGAAAAAGGGCGTCCACATCCACCTGGGCGCGGAACTATTGGGCTTCACCGGCAAAGATGGCCACCTGACGGCGGTTCAAACGAGCCAGGGCGAGATCCCCTGTGATATGGCTATCCTCGTGCCCAGCATGAAACCGGCGACCCAATTGGCTCAATCTATCGGGGTCAAAACCGGCTCAACCGGCGGCATTGTCGTTGACGATCATATGCGGACCAACATCCCCGATGTGTATGCGGCGGGGGCCTGTATAGAGGTCTTGCACGGCCTGCTAAAAATACCGGTTAACCTTGTCCCCGGCACTTATGCCTATGCTCAGGGCAGAATCGCCGGCATCAATGCGGTCGGTGGGGACCGCGCTTACCAGCCGGTTTATGTGCCGTGGGGCTTGAGCGCCACCGTGCAGGTCGGCGGCGTGCCGGTCTCAGAAACAATCGCCAAGGCGATGGGCATGCCCTACATCCTCGGCAAAGCCTCCGGCATCACCGCTGCCCGTTACCATCCGGCCCACGAGCCAATGTATGTCAAACTGCTAATTGATCCCAAGAGCCACCGGGTTATTGGCGGCCAATTTGCCGGAGGCGAGGGCGTCAAGGAACGGGCCGAGTTCCTGGCCTTTGCCATTCGTAAAGGCGCGGTGCTGGAAGAATTGGCGACCATGGAGAATGTCTACTCACCGCCCATCGGCGCGCTGAATGAGCCTATTGTTACCGCGGCCAATAATGCCCTGGCCGAACTCAGAAAGTAGAGAGGTTAAACCATGCCCATATCTACTCGCACCCCTGCGCCTACCGGCGTGATGAATAAGTTCCGGGTTCTGACCGAAGGTTTCCTGATGCAGGTAGCCCAGGAAGCTATGTTGCGTGAGTACCCTAATCTCGGGGTCAAACCCGTGCCCAAGAAAGGCTGGATTTATCCCCTGATGCGGTGGGTGTTTTTGCCCGGTTTTAAGCTGACCCCCTGGCCGCTGCGCAGCCGCATGATGAGCTTGTTTTTTGTCCATCGCCAGCAGCACTGGTCGCCGCAGCGGGGGCCGGCTGAAGAATAAGCCGCATGCCAACAAAAACCGGGGCAGAATCATCCAAAAGAAGTGTGTGCGTGCGCTGGCTGGGCGGCTACCGCACCGAAGCCGACATTCGCGGCGTCCATCTTTTGCCGGGCGATGAGACTCCCCAGTACGGCGGCCAGGACGCCGGCCCGATGCCCACCGAGATGCTGCTGGTAGCGGTAGGCACGTGCATGTGCCTGTCGGTGGTCCATCTGGCCCACAAGCGCCGCATTGCTGTGGGTAAAGTAACCCTGGAGACATCCGCCAAGAAAGACGACAAAGCTTTTCGGTTCAGGTCAATCCAGGTGGTCGTCTATGCCGACCTGCCCCAGGACCAGCTTGAACCCCTGGTCAACCTGGCCCGGCGTTACTGTTTTGTCAGCAACACCCTGGCCGAGGGCTGCCCGGTTGACGTCAGCGCCCAGTCCATTGTATCTGTGGAGCAACCCGATGACGAATGACCTATCTATCTTAATTGATCGTGAGCTGTTTAAATCCGAATTGCATGTGATTAACGTGGGCGTAGCCGAATTCGCCGAAGCCCTGCGCCAACAAGCTGTCCCGGTGGTTGAAGTTGATTGGCGGCCGCCGGCCGGCGGCGACCTGGGCCTGGTGGAAATCCTGAAAAAAATCTATAGCAATCAGGATTTGATGGAGCGCATCAACGCTGCCAATGCCCAGGTTCTTGATCGCATCCTTGAGGCAAATCCCCAGGTTGTAGATATTGCTCCGGCCGAGCAGGCCCTGGGTTTGGCTGCCCGCACAATTTTACATGCCGGCCCCCCAATTTCTTGGGAGCGCATGTGTGGTCCCCAGAAGCGGGCCGTTCTGGGGGCCATTCGATTTGAAGGCTGGGCCGAGACGGAGGGCGAGGCTGCAGCCCTCATCGAAAGCGGCCGGGTTAACCTAAGCCCTTGCCACCGCTATGGGGCGGTCGGGCCGATGACCGGTGTTATCTCGCCCTCGATGCCGGTCCTGGTGGTCCGCAATGAAACCTATAACACCTATGGCTTTTCAACTTTTAACGAAGGCCGGGGGAACGTGCTGTGGTTTGGCGTTTGTGATGACGACACGCTGCGGCGGCTGGCCTGGATAAGAGACACCCTGGCCCCGGCGGTGCGGCAGGCCATTCAACACGACGGCCCGATCAGCGTGTTTGACATTGTGGCCCAGGGCTTGCAAATGGGCGATGAATGTCATGCCCGCAGCGTTGCCTGTACCGCCCTGTTAGCCCGGCAGTTGGCCCCGGCGATGTTAGAAGCCGGAGTAAGCGGCAAGGTTGTGGCCGAGGTCATGCGTTTTATGGCTGTCAACAGCCACTTCTTTCTGAATTTCACGATGGCGGCGGTTAAATCCACAATGGAGGCAGCCCACAACATCCCCTACAGCACAGTAGTCACGGCGATAGCCCGCAACGGGGTGGATTGTATGGTCAGAGTGGGTGGGTTGGGCGACCACTGGCTGGCCGGTCCGGTCTCACCTATGGATGAGGCCATTTACTACACCGGTTACACCGTGGCCGATGCCGCCGGCGACATCGGCGACAGCGCCATCATCGAAACCTGCGGCCTGGGTGGGATGGCGATTGCCGCCGCCCCCACCACCGCTGCCTTTGTGGGCGGCAGCCTGACCGACCAGATAGCGACCGTTCGCGCCTTCAAAACGATCACCCTGGCCAGCCATCGCAAATTCTCTCTGCCGACGATGGAAGGCGAAAATACTCCCCTGGGCCTTGATCTGCGCCGGGTGGTTGAAACCCGAACCGTTCCCTTCATCACCACGGGAGTTTTGCACGAAACCAGCCCGACAGTGGGCCAAATCGGGACAGGCGTGGCCCGCATTCCCGTTGAGATTTTCGATAAGGCGCTGATTGCGCTGGCTCATCACTGGGGCCTGCCGGCAGAACTGCCCCGGCCAGAGACGGTTGAGTTAGCGGACAGGTGAAAAGTAGCAGAGTAGCACGCCCTTCGGCGCACCCGAAGGGGTGCCGTCTACTGGCTACTGTCTACTATTTTCGAGGAGATCCAGCGTGTCCGTTAAAGATGAGATTACCGTCCAGGTTAACACTTGGCGAAAGATGGAAGATAAGTATTACGCCTCGGTGCTCAGTGTGCCGGAGTTTTACGTGGCCGGTATTCGCCTGGTGCGGGCTGTCGTTGATCGTTTGAGCGATGTTACGACACCGGAGGCGCTGCTCGATACCTACCGTCAGACCGGTGTTGAGCTTGTGGCGGAGGTAGGCGACCGGCTGGACGCGCCTCAGCTTGCTTTTGTGAACTACGACCTGGCCCGTGACGCCGCTTTTTATTTGCGTTATCAGGAAATTGTGGAAGCTCAGGGCCTGGCCGAGGCCAGAGCCAGGATAGCTGGGGCCAAAGCAGAAGGATCAGAGTGGGTGGTGCTCTACGACAACGAAACGAGCCGGCATGGCCATTCGTTCTTTCAGCGCCTGGAAATACATTTGCCCGACGGCCTCGGTTTGTACACGGCGGTAGAACTCGATTTGGAAAGGGGCCGGCTGTATGTGCTTGAGCCGCTGCTTCTGGATGCCGATACCGGCCAGCCCAAACGGGGCGTCTCTCCCCCCGATCCTCGCCAGGAATTTACGACTCGGGCCGAGTTAGCGGCGGCGGTGGCTGTGCTGCATGAACATTATAGCAAGGCCGGTTAGAATATGGCATTGGTCAGTCAGATTAAAGCAAAAACTTACTACGACTCCGTCCGTCTGATGCGGGCTTCAGAGGCCGTATCCAACCTGGAAGGGGTCAGTCAGGCAATCATCGCCATGGGCACCGACGCCAACAAACGGGTTTTGGCCGAGGCCGGCCTGCTGGCCGCGGGGGTGGAAAGCGCCGGCCCGAATGATTTGATGATGGTAGTTGAAGCCGCTTCTGACGAGGCTGCCCGGAGCGCCCTGGCCCAGGCTAATAGCGTTTTAACCCAGGCTGCTCGCTCTACCACATCCGGCCAGGCCGAAGCCCAGCCCAAAACCATTGAACAGGCTCACCAAGCTTTAGCTAACGCCAACCTGGCTATTGTTTCTACGGCCGGCCAATACGCCGCCTTGGAGGCAGCCAAAGCCCTGCACGCCGGGCTGCACGTTTTTCTGTTCAGCGACAATGTGACCCTGGCTGAAGAACTGGCCTTAAAACAACTGGCTGCGGCCAAAGGGCGATTGGTGATGGGGCCGGGCTGCGGCACCTCTATTATTAACGGGGTAGCCCTCTCCTTTGCCAACGTGGTGCGCCGTGGTCCCATTGGGCTGGTGGCAGCTTCAGGCACCGGCCTCCAGGAGGTGACTTGTCTGCTGGATCGGGGCGGAATCGGTATTTCGCAGGCTATCGGCGTGGGCGGGCGCGATATGTCGAAAACGATCAACGGCCTGATGACGCGCCAGGCTCTGGCCATGCTGGCTGCCGACCCCGAAACCCAGGTTATCGTGCTCATCTCCAAGCCCCCGTCGCCAGAGGTCACCGAGGGTATCCTCGATGTTGCTCAGGCTATTCACAAGCCGGTAGTGGTCAACTTTCTGGGCAGTAAACGCTCCGGCCAGGTTGGCCCAATCACCTTCACCACAACCCTGGAGGAAACGGCTGAGGTGGCCCTGAACCGGGCCGGCCTTAAAGACCGGCCTGGCTTCAAAATGGCCGAACAAACGCTGGAGCAGTGGGTAGCAGCCGAACGAGAGCGCCTGGGGCCTGGTCAGCGTTATCTGCGCGGCCTTTTTTCGGGGGGGAGCTTATGCGACGAAGCGATGGATCTTTTGAGGGATCACTTGCCTGCTGTCTATTCCAACATTCCTTTGCGCTCGGAGTGGGGGCTGGCCGACGCCTGGCAAAGCCGCGAGCATAGCTGTATTGACATGGGCGATGAAGAATTTACGCGGGGCCGCCCCCACCCCATGATTGATCCCCGGCTGCGCCAGGAACGTATCTTGAAGGAGGCCGACGACCCCGGCGTGGCGGTTATCTTGATGGATGTGGTGATTGGCTACGGCTCGCATCCCAACCCGGCCGGCGCCCTGGCCGAAGCAATCCGGGCGGCCAAAGCCAGGGCGGCCGAACAAGGGCGCTACCTGGCCGTGGTGGCTCACGTCTGTGGAACCGAACACGACCCCCAGAACCTTAAACAACAGGAAAACTTGCTGCGTGAGGCCGGGGTTTTGGTGCTGCCCACCAACGCCCAGGCTGCCCGAATCGCGGCAGCGATTGTAAGTTGAGGTAGGTTTAAAACAAATACCTCAGTGGAGGCAATATGCCAATTTACGAGTACGAATGTAAAGCCTGCGGGCAAATTTCTGAGATTTTGATGCGGACGTTGCGAGAACCGCAAGAGTTACACTGCCCCCGCTGCAACAGCGTGGAATTAGCCCGTCTCGTATCCCGACCCGGCTTGATCCGCAGCCAGGGGCGGACAGAGCCAGGCTCATTGCGCCCGGTTGACCCACGCAAAGCGGTCGAAGGCATGAGCCGGATGTATGACCAGAGCGGGGTGGACCCCGGGCAGGGCTTCAGAGAGGTAGCCCAGCGCGCCGCCGCCGGCGACAGCCC
>CAZDMM010000148.1:0-3628 GCA_964505845.1 uncultured Caldilineaceae bacterium | reverse complement strand
ATTGCCCTTTTTACCTATTCCACCAAGCCTCGGGGCGGGGCAGTGCATACCCTGGCCCTGGCCGAACATCTTCAAGCCTTGGGACAACAGGTTCACATTTACGCCTTGAGCAAGCCGGGGCAAAACAGTTTCTTTCGGCCCACGAGCGTGCCGTTTACCCTCATCCCTTCTGAAACTCGCGAGGCCGACGAGCCAATGGATGTTCGCATCCAGCGCTATATCCAAGCTTACTATGAGTTCCTGACGAACAACCCGGCCGGCTCATTTGATATCTATCACGCCCAGGATTGCATCTCGGCCAACGCCCTGTGGCGTCTGCGCACCGCCGGGCAGATTCCCTGGTTTGTGCGGACCATCCACCACCTGGATGATTTTATCAGCCCGGCCTTAATCGAGTGCCAGGATCATTCCATTTTTCGGCCGGACCACCGGATCGTGGTCAGCCGCTACTGGCAGCAGCGCCTGGCCGATGAATTTGGCCTGGAGGCGACGGTCATTCACAACGGCGTAGATGTCACTCGTTTTCAACCCCCCACTCCGGCCCAACGCGCCCAGGCGCGGGCCGAGTTGGGGCTTGATGATCAATTAGTATTTTTAAACATCGGCGGCATCGAACCCCGCAAGAATACGATTCGTTTGCTGCAAGCCTTTCAATCAGTGTGCCGAAAATTGGCAGCGCAGGGTCGCCCGGCCGTTTTGATCCTGGGCGGCGGGGCCACCCTGTTGGATTATGAAGCCTATCGCAAGGAGTTTTTTGAGCTTCTTGATCGTTCCGATCTCCGGCACGACCAGGATGTGTTCATATTAGGGGTATTGCCGGAGGCGCGCATCCCGCTCCTTTACCATGCGGCCGATGTTTTGACCTTTCCATCGGTGAAAGAAGGCTGGGGATTGGTCGTACTGGAAGCCATGGCCTCGGGCGTAGCTGCGCTGGCCTCTGATTTGCCGGTATTCCGCGAGTATTTATCACCACAAAAAAACGCTCTCCTGGTAGACCCCGCCGACGAGCAAGCCATTGCCGCCGGTATGCTGCGCCTGGCCAGCGATGACTCATTGCGGCAGCGGTTGGCCGGCGCGGGGCTGACCACTGCCAAAGCCTTCGGTTGGGCCGCTACGGCCCAGGCCCACCTGGATTATTATGACCGGCTTTTAGGCGCAAAAGATTAGACCCCACAAGGGGATCATAGAAAGGGAGGTTAAATTGAACGCTAAAGCCTGGAATCACCTTAACCTTCAACTGGTACCCAATCGAACCAACCAGAAACCCCGCGAAAAGGGTATTACCATGCTCCTTGATCGCTGCCAGGGCCTTTACGATACCCAGGACTTGCTGGCCCTGACCGGCGACTACGTTGACCAGATCAAGCTCAGTTTTGGCACCTCAGTCTTTTTGGATGAAGCGCTGCTTCGTCGCAAAATTGAGATTGTCCGGTCTCACAACGTTGACATTTATCCGGGCGGAACCCTTATGGAAATTGCTCTGGTTCAGGGTGTTTACCCCGAATATGTCTGCCGGGCCAAAGAACTGGGCTTTACTGCGCTTGAAATCTCCGACGGAACCATTACCATGTCGCGCCAGGTTCGCAATGACTCCATCAAGCGTGCCCGTGATGCCGGCTTCAAGGTGATCAGCGAAGTGGGTAAAAAGGATCCTACAATCCACTTGACCCCGACGGAAATTTGTGACCAGGTGGCGGCTGACCTGGCGGCAGGCGCAGAAATGGTGATTATGGAGGCCCGAGAGTCAGGTAGAGGCATTGGCATTTACGATGAAAATGGGCTGGTGCGCGAGGACGAGCTGGACGCCCTGATCAACTGCCTGGGCGACTACAGCCCTCACATCATCTGGGAAGCGCCGATACAGAGGCAGCAGGCTGCACTTATTTTGCGCTGTGGACCTAACGTCAACTTTGGCAATGTCAAGCCCAGCGATGTGTTGGGGCTGGAAGCTCTGCGCTGCGGTCTGCGTTTTGAAACGTTTCGCCACTTTGCGCCCCAACTCCAGGTAGGCGATTCAGACGAATAAGGAGATGAATTGAGAGGAGGATCATTATGCCGATTCATATGATCGACTCGCAAATTTACGGGGGCGCCTGGAGCTCCGAGGAAATGCGGGCCATTTTCGACGATGGGCCGCGGACCCAGGGCTGGTTAGATGTTATCGCCGCCCTGGCCGAAGCCCAGGCGGAGGTTGGCCTGATCCCGGCCGAAGTTGTGCCGGAAATTAAACGGGTCTGCCGCATCGAGCTGCTCAGTATGGAAGATTTACGGAGAGGCTATCAGGAGACCGGCCACTCCACTCTGGGCCTGATCCGCGAGTTAAAAAAGCGCTGCAGCGGGCCGGCCGGGGAATGGCTTTACTACGGCGCGACCGTTCAGGATATTACCGATACCTGGATGGCCCTGGCCCTGCTTAAAGTCTGGGATATTGTCTTTCGTGATTTACGAGAGATTGAAGCCGGCTTGCTGGCGCTGGCCGAAACTCACCGCACTACCTTGATGTCTGGCCGGACGCACGGCCAGCCCGGCTTGCCGATTACCTTTGGCTTCAAGGTGGCGGTCTGGGTGCGCGAGATCAGGCGGCACATCGAGCGGTTGAAGGAGGTACGCCAGCGGCTGGGGGTAGGCCAACTGGCCGGGGGCGTGGGGTCGCTCTCATCCTTTGGCGATAGGGGCTTTGAACTGCAAGAAAAGTTCTTTGCCCGGTTAGGGTTACGTCCCCCCGACATCGTTTGGAATACGGCCCGCGATACCCAGGTAGAATTTATGAACCTGCTGGCCCTGGCGGCGGCGACGTTTGATAAGATTGGTCATGAGGTTTACAACTTGCAGCGCCCGGAATTGGGCGAAGTTCGAGAAGGTTTTGTCGAAGGGACAGTGGGCAGCATCACCATGCCGCACAAGCGCAATCCCGAAATTGCCGAACACCTGGGCACCCTGGCCCGCCTCATTCGCCACCATGCCGGCTGCCTGGCCGAAAACCTGGTCCACGATCATGAGCGAGATGGCCGCTCCTGGAAGGCCGAATGGGGCCTGATTGCGCCGATCTGCGCCATGGCCGGTTCGCTGCTGCGTCTGAGCAAGATCATGTGCGCTCATCTGGAGGTAGACCGGGCCGGCATGCTGGCTAACCTGGCAGCGACGCACGGTTATGTGCTGTCAGAAGGGCTGATGCTGGCCCTGGCTAAAAAGATTGGCAAACAAACGGCTCACGATATTGTCTATCATACCGCGATGGCCGCTTTTGAAGCTCATCGCCCGCTCAAGGATGTGGTTCTTGAAAACGAACAGATTACGGCCCTGCTCTCGCCAGAGGAGATTGAAGCCTTGTTTGATTATGAGCGGCAGGTCGGGCTGTGCCCGCAATTTGTTGACCGGGTGGTCAGCCTGACGCGGGCTGATCGAGAAAGCGAGGCAGCCTTTACCAGAGAGGCCCGGAGATGAACCTGAAACTTCCGGCCCGGCCTCGTCTCCGGCTGGGAACCCTGCCCACGCCCCTCCAGCCGGCCAGGAGATTAAGCGCCGCCCTGGGTGGGCCGGCCATCTGGTTCAAACGTGATGACCTGACCGGCTTTGGCCTGGGCGGCAATAAAATTCGGAAGCTGGAATTTTTAGCCGCCGACGCCCT
>CAZDMM010000147.1:10931-12172 GCA_964505845.1 uncultured Caldilineaceae bacterium | reverse complement strand
GGCCTCTACGCCGAAAACCTCGACGCTCTGCCGCCAGAGGATGCCCGAGCCTTGCTGCTCAAAATCGCCCCCCGATTGACCCCTCCCCGCTGCGGGGGTGGGGGGGGGGGCGGCCCCCCCCCCCCCGGGGGCGGGGGGGGGGGGGTGGGGGTTGAATCCCCACCCACCCCAACCTCCCCTGCCCCCCTGCTCCCCCGCTCCTCCTCGCCTCTCGCCTCCCTCGCCTCTCTCTGCGGCTACCTCCCCCTGGCCCTGCGACTGGCCGCCAGCGCCCTGGCCGAACGGCCCGACCTGAGCCTGGAGACCTACCTGCGCCGCCTGAGCCAAGCCCAAAAACGGCTGGAACTGATCGAAGCCTCCCTTAGCCTGAGCTACGACCTGCTCACCCCGGACCTGCGGCAGTTGTGGTGTACTCTGTTCGTCTTCCCCGCCGATTTTGACCTGCCCGCCGCCGCCGCCATCTGGAACCTCGACCCCGACGAGGCCGACGAGCGGATCGGGGAGCTGTTGAAGTACAGCCTCGTGGAATATCCACAGGGGAGCGGGGGTGCAGGGGGGCACGGGAGAGCAACAGAACTCCCCTCTCCCACTGGGAGAGGGGTTGAGGGAGAGGGTGAGGGCCGTTACCGCCTGCACGACCTGGCCCGCCTCTACGCCGCCTCCCGCCTGACCCCCGAAGGCCGCGCCGAGGCGGAACTGCGCCACGCCAGCCATTATGAAACCGTCTACCGTACCGCCACAGAATTTTATAAGAAAGGTGGCGATAGTATCCTGCGAGGTTTGGCTACATTTGACCGAGATTGGCCCAATATTCAAGCTGGGCAAGCCTGGGCCGAGAAAAATAGTACAGTCAATGATACGGCTGCTGCTTTATGCAGCGCCTATGTTGACTGGCCTTACCTGCTCGATTTACGCCAGCATCCCCGCGAGCGCATCCGCTGGCTCGAAACGAGTTTAGCCGCCGCCCGGCACATTCAAAATAAAGAGGCCGAAGGTGCGCACCTCGGCAACCTGGGGATTGCCTATTATAACCTGGGCGAACCCCGCCGGGCCATCGAGTCTTACGAACAATACCTTGCCATCGCCCGCGAGATCGGCGACCGGCGGGGGGAGGGCAACGCGCTGGGCAATCTGGGGAATGTCTACGACGATCTGGGGGAAACCTACCGGGCTATCGAGTATCACCAGCAGCACCTTGCCATCGCCCGCGAGATCGGCGACCGGCGGGGCGAGGGATCTAC
>CAZDMM010000147.1:9881-10831 GCA_964505845.1 uncultured Caldilineaceae bacterium | reverse complement strand
AACCCCGCCGGGCCATCGAATATTACGAGCAGCACCTTGCCATCGCCCGCGAGATCGGCGACCGGCGGGGCGAGGGATCTACGATGGGCAACCTGGGCAATGCCTACGCAGACCTGGGCGAACCCCGCCGGGCCATCGAATATTACGAGCAGCACCTTGCCATCGCCCGCGAGATTGGCGACCGGCGGGGCGAGGGTAACGCGCTATTTAATATGAGCCTAAGTTTGGATCAGTTGGGCGAGCGGGCGCAGGCTGTTGCTGGCGCAGAGGCGGCGCTGCAAATTTATGAACAAATTGAGTCGCCTCATGCTAAAAAGGTGCGGGCGCAGTTGGCGCAGTGGCGGGGGGAGAACCACTGAGGCACTGAGGGGGTGAGGGCGCTGAGTTTGTTTTTCAGCGGTTTCATTGTTCTCAGCGGCCTCAGTGATTTCTGTCCTGTTTCCTAAGATATTGAACAAGGTGACCTTATACCGGTCGCCCTCGCTCGGCGATAAATCGCCGTGCTATTAAATTGCGCCGGATGAATCCGGCTTGGTTAGCCCGATTTCATCGGGCGCTGCTTCATAGCCGGGGTGATTTATCCCCCGGCGAGTTACACGATGAGTATTCCACGTGTTAAGGCTCACGACATTTTTCAGCGGCCTCAGCGGTTCCAGGCGGGAATGGTCAACGGAAAGGAAACCCCAAGTCACAGGACGCTAAGATTTCAAAGCTTTTCTTTGAGCCTCCGTCCCCAGGACACCCGGAAGGGGTGTGTCTTTGTGGTACTCTTTAACATCGTAATTTTCTGGCAATTTGGCCTAAAAAATAGCCTTCTTTCAGGAGAATCAAGGATACCCTATGACCATCATCACCCGCACCATCCTGGCCGCACTGGGATTAATGCTGGCCCTGAGCCTGTTCAGCCTGTCCGCGCCCGTTCAGGCCGCCCAGGCCACCGCCACTCCTAC
>CAZDMM010000147.1:0-9781 GCA_964505845.1 uncultured Caldilineaceae bacterium | reverse complement strand
GCCTGTTCAGCCTGTCCGCGCCCGTTCAGGCCGCCCAGGCCACCGCCACTCCTACCCCGACTCCCGCTGCGCCTCCACCGCCCACCGACTCCGCCGCCGACCCGCCAACCCTGGCCGCTCAAATCCAACAGCTCACCGCCACCGTCGCCCAACTCCAAGCCGAAATCCAAGACCTCAAAACCCAACTCTCCACTCTCCAATCTCTAATCTCCGCTGCTCAATCTGCTGCGGATGTATCCAACCCAACGGTGAAGACTCTCTCCGACCTCGGCGGCGCCCCCTGCCCCAACGACAGCGCCTTTACCTGCGTCACCCTGAGCGTGCCGCTGGATCACTTTGACCCGGCCAACCGCCAAACCCTGGATGTGGTTTTTGGGGTGCTGCCCGCCACCGGCCAGCGCCAGGGGATGTTTGTTACCGCCACCGGCGGTCCCGGCTCCTCCGGCCTGGCCGTGGCCGACTCTTACGTCTCTTCCCTTGCCCCCTCCATCCCGGAGCACTTTGATATCGTCTTTTTTGACCAGCGCGGCATGGGCGAGTCGGGCGGGCTGCAATGCCCCATCGCGGCGGCGGCCTATTACGAAACCGAGAGCGATACCACCACCCCGGAGGGTGAAGCCGCGGCCATCGCTGCGGCCAAAACCTTCACCGAGGCCTGTTTGCAGGAGATGGGGTCGCCTGATAACCTGGCTTACCTGGGCACGCGCCAGGCCGTGGGAGATTTGGACCTCTTTCGCCAGGCCATCGGCGATGACAAGCTGTGGCTCTACGGCGAAAGCTACGGCACCCAGTTTGCCCAAAGCTACGCTGCCGCCCATCCCGACCACCTGGCCGGGTTGATTTTGGACGGCGTGGTTGACCTGACCCTGTCGGGCCACCAATTTTTGCAGCAGCAGGCCCAGGCATTCAATGACGTGCTGGTGCTGACCCTGCAAGCCTGCAACGAGGATGAAGATTGCGCCGCCGATATGGGCGGCGATGCCCTGGCGGTCTACGATGAGTTGGCCGCGCAACTGGCCGCCGCGCCGCGCCCCTTCACCTTTCCCCTGCCTTCCGGTGGACGGGCGGAGCGGGAGTTTTCCCTGGCCGATTTGGAAGCCGCCACGGCCACCTACCTCTACTCGGAAGACTCGCGGCTGCTCTTGCAGCGCGCCCTGGCCGCCGCCGCCCGCGATGACGACCTCGTTCCGCTGGCTCGCCTGCTGTATGACTCCCTCAGCCTCAACCCGGAGAATTTGCAGCCCATTGTAGACCCCACCTTTTCCGATGCCGTCTTTTATGGCGTCGAGTGTAACGATTACGATTACGACCCCACCCCCGACCCGGCCCAAAACGCCCAGGCGTATCTGCGGGCCGGCGATCCGGTGGAGCAGGCCATCCCGCGCCTCAGCTCCATCTTCTATGGCGACCTGCCCTGCGTGTTCTGGCCCTCTCCGGCGGACTCCCGCCCGCAGCCGCTGCGGGCCGAAGGTATCCCCACCCTGGTGCTGGGGGCCACGGCCGACCCGGCCACGCCGGTGGACAACGGCCGGCAGGTCTTCAACCGCCTGGCCGACGGTTATCTCATCACCACTCAGGGCGGGCCGCACGTTATTTTTGGCCGGGGCAACGCCTGCCCCGATGACCTGGTGACGGCTTTTTTGGTAGAGGGCCAGACGCCTGCCCAACGGGAAACCGAGTGCGAGGGCGTGGTGGCGCAAGCCTACGTGCCCCTGCCCCCGCCCGCCGCCGCCGCCTTTGAGAGTCCGCTGGAGGCGCTGCTCTCCGCCGATACCGAGATCAATCACCTGCCGGAATATTATTATTGGGATGTGAGCACGCCCACCAGCGTGGGCTGCCCGCAGGGAGGCACGCTCTCCTTTGAGCCGGGGGATGAGGGGGACGACTTTGCTTTTACAGGGTGTGCTTTTTCTAAAGGCTTTGCCATGACCGGCAGCGGTCGCTATCACCTTGATGACGGCAGCTTTAGCATGGATGTCGCCGTGACCGGCCCGCAGGGCGTCACCGGTCAACTAATCTATGAGCGCAACGAAAACGGCGCCATCCACGTCACCGGGGAATACGCCGGGGAAAAGGTGGATTTGGAGGAAGAGTAGACGGGAAACGGAAAATTTGAGTATGTATAAAAGAGCAGAGGGGCAGGGGAGCAGGGGTGAAAACGCTTTGCGCGCCTTTGGCGTCTCCCCTGCCCCTCTGCACCCCTGCTCAAATCTCCAGGTCTACGGATTAAGAGTTTAGCCCGTACCGCTTAATGGCCTCATCCAGGATGGTGTTGACCAGTTGCTCGTAGCTCCAGCCGTGGGCCTGGGCTTCCAGGCACAGGTCAGAATAACCGGGGTTGAGGCCGGGCAGGGGGTTGACTTCCAGGATGTAGGGCTTGTTGTTGTCGCTGGCATCCAGCCGAAAATCCACCCGCGCCACGTCCTGGCAGCCGGTCACGCGGAAGGTGGCGGCGGTGTACCAGTTCAAATCTTCTAACAAGCCTGGCTCGATGGGGGCCGGGCACATATAATGAAACTCGTGGGCCAGCTCCACCTTGATGCGGTTGGTGTAGAGTCCGGCCTCCTCTTCAGGATACGCCTCCAGGTTAACCTCCAGCGGTGGGAAAAAGGTTAGCCCGCGCATGATGCGGGGGGCCGACTCATCCTCCGGGATGCGCCGGGCTACCGGGCCGGTCAGGTTGCCCACCACCCCCACCGTAATTTCGCGCCCCTCGATGTAATGCTCCACCAGGGCCGGCTGGTTGTACCGTTCAAAGATGCGTTCCAACTGCACCCGCAGTTGAGCCTCATTGTGCACAATAGACTCGGCGCTGACGCCCATGCCGGTGCCCTCGCGGCTGGGCTTGGCAAAGAGGGGAAACTTTAAAGCCGGGTCGAGCGGCTCATTGACCCGCTCAAAGGTTTGAAAGGGTGGGGTCGGCAGGTCGTGGTAAGTGAGCACCCGCTTGGTCATGGGTTTGTCCAGGGTCAGGGCCAGGGTCAGCACCCGTGAGCCGGTGTAGGGAAGGCGCAGCATCTCCAAAATGGCCGGCACCTGGGCCTCGCGGCCATCACCAAAGTGACCTTCACAAATGTTGAAACAAATATCCGGCCTCACCTGGCGCAGATTGTCGTACAGGGTCACATCCCCTTCCAAAAAGGTGACGCGGTGGCCGTGTGCCGCCAAAGCCTGGCTGATGGCCTCAATCGTCTCTTCGGAGTCCAGGTCATCCCACTGATCCGGCGACATGCCGGGCCAGGTGGGGGCATTCTTTTTTAGGTTGGCTAACAGGGCAACGTGCATGGGTGGTCTTTTCCTTGAAAATATTAGGGCTGAAGGTGACTGGCACTTGGTCAACCAATGGCTCTGCTGTTCTCACTTGTCTCGCCAGAGGCGAAAAGTGCCAGTCACCTGATTTGAAAAATCATGCCGGAAGGCATGTGCTTCCGGCATGATAATATAGTCAATTTTATGGCTGTCGCAACAACGTGCGGTTAAATTGATGAAACTGCGTGACCGCGGACCGGCGACCGCTGCTCGAATTGCCGTCAGCGATCTGCCGTCGGCGGTCGTTGGGTCTACTGAATGGCGTACGTTACCTGCAACTGCACCGACACTTCCACATCGCCGGGCAGGATGGGGCCGCCGCCGCCGCCCATCCCCTGGGCCGCCGCCACCTCACTGTAGAAAGGCACGCCGCCCTGCACCACCTCGCTCACGCTGACCACCTCACCTAGCGTCACGCCGTTGAGTTGGGCCAGGTTTTCGGCCGAAGCTTTGGCGTTCTCCACGGCCTTTTGGCGGGCCTCAGCCTTGAGTTGGGCCGGGTCGGCCACGTTGAAGGTGACGCCGTTGATGGTATTGGCCCCGGCTTCGATGGCCGCGCCCAGGATGGTGGTCACTTTGCTCAGGTCGCGGATATTCACCTGCACGGTATTGCTGACATGATACAGGACATTGTTTGATTGGCTGCCGTCGGGGCTGTACGGGCGCTCCACAAAAATATTATAGTAAGAGGTTTGAATATCGCCTTCGGCCACGCCCTGGGCCTTGAGGGCGTCAATCACGCTGGTCATGGTGGTTTCGGCATCGCTGCTGGCCTGTTTGGCCTCAGGGCGGATGATCTCGACCCCGATAATGGCCTGGGCAATATCGGGCTTGGTCTTGACTTTGCCTTCACCTACCACGGTAATGGTACGTTGGCCGCTGCTGTTGGTTTGGGCCGCCGCCGGCGTTGGCTGCGCGCCTACCAATCCAAACACTAAACCACCGATCAAAAGCGCTATCATCGCGCTCGCTGCCAATACAATTGTGAATTGAGATTTGCTTTTCATTTCAATTTATCCCCTTTTGGTAAATTTATTCGGTTGAGTTGTCTCAACCCTGAATAGACGATATTGGAGTTCATTTGGTTCCCGATGTGTGATATAATCGGGGTGATGTTTGACTCTTACCGGCACGTCTATCTTTCGCCCCATTATGACGACGCCTCCTTGTCGTGTGGCGGGGCGATCCACCGCCTCACCCAGGCCGGGCAGCCGGTTTTGGTGGCGACCGTTGGGGCCGCGCCGCCGGGCGAGCCGCTCTCGGCTTTTGCCCAGGCGCTGCACCGGCAGTGGGGTAATCCGGGGGATGTGGTGGCCCTGCGCCAGGCCGAAGACCGGCGCTCACTGGCCGTTTTGGGGGCGGATTATGTGCGGCTGAATTTTAGCGACTGTATCTATCGCGGGGAGCCGCAGCGCGGCCAGTGGTACTACAACCACGTTGATGACCTCTTTGGGCCAATTCATCCGGCCGAGCAGGCGTTGCCAGCAAAAATTGCCGGGGCCATCCTTGAGCTTGTCCCGCTGGAGGCCGGGATGACCCTCTACGCGCCCCTGGCGGTGGGCCATCACGTGGATCATCAGGTGGTCAATGCGGCGGCCTGGCTGCTGCACCGGCAGGGCTGGCCGGTCGCCTTTTATGAAGATTATCCCTACGCCGATCCCGGCTCGCTCTATGCCGCCCAGGGGCGGACGGCGTACACCCTGGAAAATACCCTGGCTGCCTCCCACAACGCCGCCTTGCAGCCGCAGCTTCACTTTTTGGCCCAGGATAATCTGCAAGCCAAAATTGAGAGCGTGGCGGCCTATCGCTCCCAGGTTGAGTCGCTCTTTGGCAGTGAATCCGCAATGGCCGAGCGGCTGCGGCAATACGCCCTGCGCGTGGGTAAGGGTCGCCCGGCGGAGCGGGTGTGGCGGGTGGGTTGAAGACTTAATCCGTTTGAGATAATCTTGTAAATGGAGTATCCGGGTATAGGGCCAAAAATTTTCCTGGCGTAGATAGCCAGGAAGGGTTACTGTAGCAAACTGTTAGGGTTAACAACAAACTTACCCAATTATCTAGCTAAAGGCAAATTACCGCCGAGTGCGCTGAGGTTGCAAAGGGTTTTTCTGATTAAAATCTCGGCGTTCTTTGCGCTCTCTGCGGTAGGAAATATAAGGCTTAAAAGGACAATTGGTATTAGGCCGGCAGGCCGGTGCGAGTTTTGCTGCGCCGAATCCAGCGGGCCGCCAGCCAAACCAGGAGTGGGTAGAGGGTCAGCCCGGCAATTAATAAGCCCAGGGGCAGCTTGTACATCAGCACACTGCGAGCCGTGACGGTGGTGACAAAGTAAGCCGGCAAGGCTTTGGCTAACACTATCATGGCCGTTAGAGCGCCCAGGTAAATCAACTGGGTGCCGATGAGTCCGGCCAGCAGGTAGATCCCACGCCGGGCAGGCCGGGCCGCCCGCAGGCTGGCTGCCAAAACTGCAATCCACAGAATTGAAAAAGCGGTTTCGCCCCAAACAACATAGCCGGGATAAATTCGGCCCGGCCCCCAGCCGGTAGTGACCAGGCTTTGTCCCCCCAGCATGGTCACAAAGGCTAAATAGGTGGTAAAAGGCAGAGTCATCAGGGTGGCGTGCTGCCAGCTATCAATAGCCACCAGCGTTACCAGGAGGGGAAAGGCGGCTATGAAAACCCAAAAGGTTTGGTCTCGCACCAGCACCGCTAAAAACAGCCAGCCCAGCCAGGCATACCACCAGGTAGGCCAGCTTCGCCGCCAGGCCACCAGCGCCCCCAGGCCAAACATCACCAGGTACAGGCTGAGGGGGATAAAACGCCCCACAAAATACCAGCCCAGGCCGGTAATGCCCAAAATCGGCAGGGCAGCCAGCAAAATATCGGGCCAATCAACGATGCCGGCCACGCGCCGCCACTGGTTGCCAATGCTGCGCGGCGGCCCAAACTGGCGCACCGCCTGAATTTCGGCTTCGGCGCGAGATAAGCCCCGCTCCTGCCACTCCCGAGTTAACTCCTCCAGGTGGGAATGAACCTCGGCGGCGGCTTCGCGGCGCAGGTGAGGGGGGATAGCCTTTTGGAAATCTCGCAAATATTGCTCAATGGCTGCCATAGATGTATTTGCTCCGCAGGTTACTTTAGCACAAAGTCGGGCGTTAGCGAGAGTGCTTTTCGGCGGATTTTGGCTCATAGCTATCGCCTAGCCGCGGCGGCAGGGTTAAGCCAGATGACTTACTCGGCGCCGTCACTGAGCCAATCCGCCCAATAGCTTCAGTAGATTCCGTGAAAAATCAGCCCACTGCCGGGCCGATTTTTCCAGTTCGGTGCGGCCAGCCTCGGTGATGGTGTAGTATTTGCGTGAGGGGCCGTCTTCTACCACCTCCCACTGGCTGCTCACCAACCCATCCTTTTCCAGGCGATGGAGCGCCGGGTAGAGCGTGCCCTGCTCCAAATCAAAATATCCCTCGCTGCGAGTTTGTAACTCTTTGACAATCTGATAGCCGTACATCGGCTTTTCGGCCAGCAGCCGCAGAGTCATTACCGCCGTGCTGCCGGTGCGCAAGTCCAGTTTGGTCATTGCCATCTTCTCCTGTTGGGCTGTCTTAATACCTAGATATTCTACCAATATTGAGGGCAGGTGTCAAGCGCAGAATTTACAGAATGTAACCCATCATTGTCAGGGGAGTCGAGTTGAAGTATAATGACCCCCTAAACGCAGCGCAGGCTACAGGTTAGCTATGGATGATCCTAAATACGAGCGAGATTATGACTATGATGATTACGAGGATTACCGCCGGCGCGGGGTGACCAGCGTGGGCCTGCCGCCCGGCCAATTGGCCTTGATTATTGGGGTCAATGCGGTTATCTCTCTGATTATCAGCGTGGGGGTGGTGCTTTTGGTGGGGCGAGCGGGCGTGGCCGGCAGTGCAACCACCGGGCAAATCCCGGCGAGCGAAACTGGCCTGGCCGCTTCTGGCGTGGCGACGGCTACCACGGCAGCGGCCGCCAGCAGCGGCATTACCCAAACCGTCAGCGAAGCGAGCGCCCCGGCCCGGCCGGCCAGCTATGTGGTACAGCCGGGCGACACCTTGAGCGCCATTGCCACAAAGTTTGACGTTCCGATTGCTGCCTTGATGACCGCCAACGGTTTGACCAACCAGGATTTTATTCAAGTAGGGCAAGAGCTAAAGATTCCGGCAGTTGAGCTATCTACCCCAACGGCTACCTTTACCCCTGAACCGCTGCCCACCGATACCCCGCTGCCTTTTGACCCACCGACGCCGCTGCCGGCCGGGGTGGATATTCCCCAGGAGCCGGCCGCTACCGTTGGCCCCACCCCCATCCCCACCGCCACGCCAACCCCTACCGCAACCATTGCCAGCGCCATTATTTTGCCAACCTTTACCCCGGCCCCCTTTAATCAGATCAATGTTTCTATCAGCGACGTGATCGGGGCGGGTGATTTGGCCCAAGAAACGATGGTCATTCTCAACCAGGGGGCGGGAGTGAGTCTAAAGGATTGGAAGTTGGAGGGGTCTCCGCTGGGGGTCATCACCTTCCCGGATATTTTTCTGTTTAGCGGCGGCAGCATCCGGATTCATACCGTAGCCGGTGAAAACACCCCCACCGATCTTTATCTGAACCAGGGCGAGCCGGCCTGGCCGCCCGGCACAACGATCATTCTGAGCAATGCCAGCAATGCCGAAATTGCCAGGTTCAAAGTGCCCGGTTCCTTGGCCACTCCCTAAACAAAGGTTATACAATGGATAGAGAAATTGTGATGTATGTGCGCGGCGCTTATTGTGGCTCGGTCGCTTTGGCGCGAGATTTGCTCAACCGTTATGGCGTGCCTTACCGGGAGGTCAACATTGATGATGACCCGCTGTATGCCGCTCAACTCAAAGAGTGGACTCACTTTTTCAGTGTGCCCACCCTCATCATTGCCAACCCCGGCGAAGATGTGCCTTACACCGACTATTTACCTCGCCCGGCGGACCGGCCTTTGCGAGGCTACAATCGCGGCCCCATGATCACCGAGCCAAATAATCAGCAGTTGGAAGATTGGCTGCACCAGCACGGTTTTCTGGATAAACCGTACCGGCGCTAAGTTTTAAAGCCTTTTTAAGCTCAACGCGTATAATAATATTCAGGGGGATTCAAATGTCATCTTAAAAGGAGTTCACTATGTATAAAGGTAAAGTTTTTAGCGTTTTAGGATTGTTAGTTGGTTTATTGTGGCTGGTTAGCTTCCCCACCAATATTCAGGCCCAGCAGGGCAGTAATACCCAACCCAATTTTGTGTTTATCAATTATATCGGCCAGGAAGTGATTCTGGATTTAGACGATGTGACGTACACAGTGCCCGGCACGGCTACTTCGCCTGGAGGCGGGCGATTTGAGCTAACCTTAGCCCCCGGCGAACACAAATATGCGGCCAATGTGCCGGGAGTTGACACCGGCTCGGCCGGCACCTTTATCATCACGCCAGGCGGCTATGTAGGCAAAGCGGCTCGGCTGGAAAAGACCAATGCCCTGCTTGACCGTGATGGGAATGTGTTGGAAAAACCTAAAGATTATGTTTTTATTTTTGAGGTTGACCCGTTTGCAGCGGCGCCTGCCACCCCCACGGTGACGGTAGATACCTGGAAGCCGTCGGTTGCTGCGCCGGGCCAGGGCAGTTTAGTCTGGACCAACTACGTGGGTGATGAGCTAACCGTTGATTTGAATGGGGCGCTCTATAAAGTTGCCCCGGCCGCCAATAATTTGCCGGGCCGGTTACAGCTTAATGTTGCGCCGGGTCTATATCGTTTTACGACCAGCGTGCCGAATGGCAGCCTAAACGGTGAGACCAACCTCAGCGCCGGTCAGGTTATTGGCCTGTATGTGTCGGCCAAGCCGCAGGAGAAGCCCAGATACGACATCGGTGAGCCATCCCCACTGCCTCTGCCGGTAGATTTATTATTGACCCAACAAGATGTGACTGCTCAGGCGGTTGTGACCGCAGCCCCCACGCCGGTGGAAGCGGCAACCTCTGTACCGGTCACAGATCCGGTGCAGCCGCCAGCCCCGGCAGCGGCCAAAGGGCTGCTCATTAAAAACTATGCCGGCGACACCCTGATTTTTACCATTAATAATCAAGCCTATGCTATCCTTAACAATGACCAGATGACCATATCGCTGCCGCCGGGGATGTATAATTACACCGCCAGCCTGCCCTTTGTAGCGACCACCGGCACGGTCAATATAACCGCCGACCGGGGAATTGAGTTGAGTGTGGCTATTAACGTTAACCGGGATGTCTTGAGTATTTATCAAAATTAAGGCGGATTGGCTCAAACAGGTGCGGTGCGGCTTGATAAATGCATCGCACCTGAAATTTGACCAGCCAGCGGCTCCATGTTATACTATCCGCCGTTGTCCCGCCGAGGTAGCTCAGTTGGTAGAGCATTTGACTGAAAATCAAAGGGTCCCCAGTT
>CAZDMM010000146.1:10682-12189 GCA_964505845.1 uncultured Caldilineaceae bacterium | reverse complement strand
CATCACCCGGCTGCAGCGGCTGAGCATCATGCTGGCCCAGGAGCACGACGTGCTGCGCCTGGAGTCGGAGATTCAAGACCAGGTGCAGCAAGAGGTTGACAAGGGCCAGCGCGAGTTCTTTTTGCGCGAGCAGATGCGGGTGATCCAGAATGAGTTGGGCGAGATGGACACCCAACTGGCCGAAATCAACGACCTGCGGGCCAAACTGGCCCAGATGGCCCTGCCCGACGAGGTGCGGGCCAAAGCGGAGAAGGAACTCAGCCGCCTTTCGATTATGCCGCCGGCGGCCCCGGAAGTGGGCATCATCCGCACCTACCTGGATTGGATCATCGAGCTGCCCTGGTCGAGCGCTACCAGCGATAATACCGACATCCTCCACGTGGCCAAAGTGCTGGACAACAACCATTTTGGCATCCCCAAAGCCAAAGAGCGCATCCTGGAACATATCGCCGTGCTGCAGCGGGCCGGCCAAAAAATGCGCAGCCCCATTATCTGTTTTGTGGGGCCGCCCGGCACCGGCAAAACCTCGCTGGGCCGCTCTATCGCCGAGGCTCTGGGCCGCAAATTTGTGCGGGTCAGCCTGGGCGGGATACACGATGAGGCCGAAATCCGAGGCCATCGCCGCACCTACATCGGTGCGCTGCCGGGTCGCATTATCCAGAGCATGCGCCGGGCTGGCACGGTTAACCCGGTTTTTATGCTGGATGAAATTGACAAGGTGGGGGCCGACTTCCGGGGCGACCCCAGCGCTGCTTTGCTAGAAGCCCTGGACCCGGAGCAAAACAACAGCTTTTCTGACCATTACCTGGAACTGCCCTACGACCTGTCAAAGGTGTTGTTCATCACCACCGCCAACGTGTTGTATACTGTGCCTCCGGCCCTGCGTGACCGTATGGAGGTGATTGAATTTTCCGGCTACATCGAGGAAGAAAAGCTTGAAATTGCCCGCCAATTCCTCATTCCGCGCCAGATTGAAGAACATGGCCTGAGCGACATCTCCCTCAAAATTGCCGGCAGCGCCCTGCAGGGCATGATCCGTGAGTACACCTACGAGGCCGGGGTGCGCAACCTGGAGCGGGAGATTGGGCAGATTTGCCGCAAGCTGACTCGCCGCCTGGCCGAGAAGAAGGCCGTGCCTAAAACCATCACCCGCAGCATGCTGGTTAAATACCTGGGGCCGCCCCGCTTTACCGAGCAGAATATGGAAAAAGAAGACCAGGTAGGCGTGGCCACCGGCATTGCCTACACCGAGGCCGGCGGCGACATCATGCCCATCGAGGTCTCGTTGATGCCCGGCAAGGGCAACCTGACCCTGACCGGCCAACTGGGCGAGGTCATGCAAGAGTCGGTGCAGGCGGCATACTCCTACGTGCGCGCCCACGCCGAAGAGTACAATATCAAGCCCAACCAATTTGAAAACTGCGATATCCACGTTCACGTGCCTGAAGGCGCCATTCCCAAAGATGGCCCCAGCGCCGGCATTACCATGGCCACGGCCTTGAGGTCG
>CAZDMM010000146.1:0-10672 GCA_964505845.1 uncultured Caldilineaceae bacterium | reverse complement strand
CCATGACCGGAGAAATTACCCTGCGCGGCAAGGTGCTGCCCATCGGCGGCCTCAAAGAGAAAATTCTGGCGGCGCACCGGGCCGGCATTACAACCGTCATCGTGCCCGGCCAGAATCAAAAGGACATGGTGGACATCCCCAAAAAGATTCAGCGTGAGATGAGCGTTGTCTTTGCCAACCGCATGGATGAGGTGCTGAAAACCGCTCTCATTATCGCCAAAAAGAAGAAGAGCAAACGGGTCGAGGCCGCCGTCGCCGGATAGGCGTGCTAATACGGCAGAATTTTGGCAAACCGCAGCGGGTGTTAGCCTGCTGCGGTTTTGTTTTGTTCACATAAAGTCAGATTGACTTTACATATTCTTTATGGTAACATTAACTTGCCTGTCTTGTGTGGGTTAAGGTCTGGCCTCGCGGGAGGTTCGCCGGCACAATCAGGGGGAGGTAACTTTGGATATCTTCACTATACTGAGAATAGCCTTTCTGGTTTCGCTCGTTTTGACCCTGTTTTTCTACCAAATTCAGTTTGGCAGCGGAATCGGCCCCAAGTGGTTGTTAGAAACCTTCCAAAGAATCCTGGTCCTGGTTGGAATTTTGACCACCGGAGCGTTGTTCATCATCCTCCTGTTCCGGATTGACCCGATGCCCTATATCCGGCTTAATGCCTATTACTCCGGCCTGGAGCAGTTAGTTAACTTTGATAACGCCATTCCCAACAACCTGGCCCAAAATATGGCGGTGGCCAGGGTGGAACGCCTGGATACCGACGGCGACGGCTTTAAGGAGTGGGTTGTTTTTTACCAGGTTGACAAACGAGCCAAAAGCAGCCCCATCCAGGCAGTGGTCTATGATAATGATCGGGGTACTCCACCCGTCATCTTCCCTTATTCGCTCCGCGCCCCTGATAGAAATTATTTGGCTGAAGAAGCGATAGACCTTTCCGTAAGCGTTGAGCCTATAGCCAGGGATACCGATGGCCCGCAGGGGGCCGACGCCGATGAAATTATGGTCTCCGGTAAAAATGAGCTGACCATCTTTCGCTTCCGGCAAAACTCTGAAATTTGGGATTTTCCCCGCGATGTGCCGCCCCGGTATGAGCCGATTGGCTTTTTCCGTGGCAGCGGCAATGTCAAATTCAACCGGCCAACCAAAGAGGTGATCGTGCATGATCGCAACGGCTTTGAACGCAGCCAGTTGGCCGTCCGCTCGGTATACGCCTTGCGCACCGATCCTCAAACCGGCTTTGAAACTTATCTTGACCCAATTCAAGCCTTAGGCGACGCCGGCCCGCCGGCGCTGGCCGCCCCGGTCATTTCAACCATTGATTTTTTCCCCACCCCGCCCGACGATATTTTCAATACCCCTTTCCCGGAGAAAATTGTGCTGGCCTTTTATGCCTCTACCTGCGCCGGTGAAAATAACACCTTGTGCAACAGCTATAACCCTGACTGGCAGCCTGTAAAATTTTTAACGGGCGATGCCCTCAGCGCCGCCCAGACCGGGAACGCTAACTATTTTGGGCTGCCGGCCTTAAGCGGCAATGTGAATATTTCGGTGAGCCAACTGCGTTATTACCCCCAATTAGAAACCGACCCGGACCGGCTGGAAAGCGGAGCCGGCCGCGATGTTGTGACCGGCGAGCAGGCCCAAGAAGGACTGGTTGAGATTGCCTTTACCGTGAATGGCTCCGCTTTGCAAACTGCCCGGTACAATATGAGGTTGGTTGGGACTCCGGCCGGTGGGCAGTGGAAAATCCTGAGTCGAGGCCCGCTCAACAGTGTGGCTTCGCCGGCGCTGCCGCAGCTTCAAAGTGGGGCAAATTCAGAAACCTTTACCCCCCCAACGCCAATCCCGGCCCCTCCTACCCCGGCTAACCAGCCGCCGGTGGCCGCCGCCAACGGCCCCTATACCGGCGTAGTGTGCCAGCCTGTCACCTTTTCTGCGGCCGGTTCCACCGACCCGGAAGGCGGCCCGTTGAATTATGTGTGGAGTTTTGGGGATGATACCCCACCCGAACAGAGCGCCAGCCCTACCCACCTTTATGCCGCTCCCGGCTCCTATATGGCTATGCTCACCGTTACCGATAATGCCGGCCTCAGCGCCCAGAGTACCGCCCAGGTTACTATTTCAGCGGCCAGCCCGTCGCCTGCTGCCTGTAACCCTGCGCCTTGATGAAGGCAGGTTGTTAATTTTGGGGTCTCTTGGTACAATGACGAGACTGTTCCAGGGAGCAGTAAATTCTTACGAAGGAAAGAATGCGCATGATTTGCCCAAAATGTGGTGCTGAAAACGAAGCCGGAGCGCGCTTTTGTGTGGAATGTGGCGCGCCGCTGGATAACCCGGCAGATTTACCCCCGCCCCCGCCCGAAATGCCTGATGAGGATGACCGGACTATTTTGTCGAGCCTGAACCGCCTGGCCGAAGACGCCAAAACGGTTTCGGTAACACAGGAGCAATTGGCCGCCGCCGAAGCCGCAGCGTCTAGCAGCGCTTTCCGGCCAGAGCCGCCGCCCCCGCCGCCTACAGGCGGCAGTGCTGCCAGCGGCGGCGGCAGCTCTCAAGGCTGGATGACTCAACGCAATATGATTATTATTGGGGTGGTCATTGTAGTTTTACTGCTGTGCTGCTGCTGCTCTTTAATTGTTGGAGGGGTACTGGGCAACCCGGAGATTATGAACGACCTGGATTTGAGCCTGGCCCCGCGCTTGCTGCTGCTGGTCTAACAAAGCTAACCCATCAAAAAAGGCCATCTGAATTTCAGATGGCCTTTTTAGTTTCAGTCTCAACGCCAGTGCCCTCGACGGGATTCGAACCCGTGTCGCAGCCTTGAAAGGGCTGTGTCCTAGTCCTCTAGACGACGAGGGCGCAAGACAACGGCGGGTACTATACCACCACTGCCGATTTTGGTCAAACTACAACCAGGCTGTTGAACAAATTAGCGGCGCAGCGCCTGCATCACCCGGGCTGTAATCAATTCTACCAGTTCGGCCTGAGCGCCGGCCGGCGCAGGTTGAGGCTCCGGCGCGGTAAGATGCTCCCCTTCAAGATGGCAAACCCCACACTTTTCACAAAAATCGGCTTCATCGGCGGCGCGATTCAGCCCCCAGGCGCGCCGGGTTTGCAAGAGCTTTTCCACCTGGTGCGGCGGCAGCGGCGGCCCACCACCCAATTGATGCAGCAGGTAGGTGACGCGGGCAATTTGCTCCAGGGTTTCGGTGCGGTAAAAGGCATTGAGCGGGCTGCTGCCGACCGTCAGGCTGCCGTGCCGCTGCAAAATAAGCGCATCGTGGCCGGTGATAACCTGGCGGATGGCCCGCGCATTTTCTTCGCTGGAAGGGGTGGCGTAAGGGGTGGTAGGGGTAAGGCCCAAAAAAACTATCGCCTCCGGCAGCATGCAGTCGGCCAGCGAGATGCCGGCAATGCTCAAAGCAATGGCATGAGGGGGGTGGGCGTGAACCACGGCCAGCACATCGGGGCGCTGTTTGAACGCTTCCAGGTGCATGGTGATCTCAGAAGTGGGCTTCAGGTCTTTGTTGGCCGGGGTGTCTGGCCCCACTTTGCGTCCTGCCAGGTCAATGATGATGAGTTGGTCGGGCGTCATGAGGCCCTTGCACAAGCCGCTGGGGGTGATCAGAATCCGGTCATCATCCAGGCGGGCCGAGATATTGCCATCGGTAGCCACAATCAGGCCCCGTTCGTACAACAGTTTGCCAACCAGGACAATCTCCTGGCGTAGGGAAGTCTCTTTATCTATTGCAAAATTGGTCATGATGCTGGTCTCTACGGGGTTAAGGCGGCCGGTGAGTTAGGCCAGTAAAGCCGCTGCCAGGCGAGTAATGGCGGCCGCTCCGGCGGATTGAGGGCTGTTTATCAGCAGCGGTTTGCCGCTGTTAACCGCTTTAATCATTTCCGGCTCAAAGGGAATCGTGGCTAACACCGGTCGTTTGAGCGTTTTTTGAATAATTTCGGGCGGCAGCGCTCCCTGGGGCATCACATGATTGACGACAAACACAATTTTGTTTTCCGGGATATTTAGCCGGGCCAGGCCCTGCAAGGTCATGGCGGTTGATTGCAGTGAGGGCATATCGGGCGATAAAACCAGGGCCAGTTTGTCAAACAACTGCAATACCGGCTCAAGTCGAGGCTCTAACAGGTGGGGAATATCCAGCACCGTCAAGGCGAAACCTGTTTTCAAGGCGGTCACCAATTGAGCCAGCCGGTTATCGTTCAGGTGGACCATATGGTCATACACCAGGGCCGAAGCCAAAAGCTGCACCCCGGCCGGATGGGCCAACAGATAAGGCTTGACCGTATCCATGCTAACGGTGTCGCCGGAGCTAAATAAAGCATCGGCCAGGCTGCTGGTGGGGCGCAGACCCAACATCAGGGCGGCGTGCCCCCCGATGGGAGCCAAATCAACCAGAGCGGTAGGGGTTTTTTGAGCGGCTACCAGGGCCAGCGCCAGGTTAACCCCCAGGCTGGTCAGGCCAACCCCGCCTCGCAGGCTAAAGAGGCCGATAGTGGCATGAGCGGCGGCTGTGGTTTGTTGGGGTAATAGTTCTTCAATCCGCCGCACCAGCGCATCGGGCGAGGTGGTTTTGGGCAAAAAATCGGTTGCGCCTGCTTGCAGCGCAGTCTGTTTGTCAACCGGCTGAAACCGGGCCGAAAACATAATGATCGGCGTATCCGGCAGGTTCAGCTTGGTCCGCACCTGCCGGCAAAACTCATAGCCGGTCATCTTGGGCATCATCACATCGGCGACAATTATGTCGGGCGGTTGAGCCTGGGCCTGGGCCAGCCCTTGCACTCCATCTTCGCAAATAGTTACGCTGTGCCCGGCTCGCTTGAGGCTAAATTCTACCAGGCGGAGAATAGTTTTATCGTCGTCAACTACCAGAACATGAGCCATGTGGTTGCCTCAAAGGGATTGGGTGTGGTGGGTAAAAGCGGCATTTGCACGCCAGGTAAAAACGGCTATGCCAGTAGAAGCGGCATAGGGATGCCGCTTCTACGGAATATTTAAATAGATCAGCCAAGCGCCTCGCCAATGCAAAGAAGCTCAATCTTGGCTTTGTTGACCAGGGCCAACGGCCCCTGGAAATTTACTTTAGGGATCAGCGAATTGGAACTGGTCACTTCTAAAATGGGCAGGAACTTTTGGGTTTCGGTGGTCATAATTTTTTTGAGTTCCAGATCGCCCATCCATTGGAATTTACCTTGAATCTCAAAGGAAGGCACCGTCAGAAAAATAGGCAGGCTGACCCGGTTAGGGACATAAAACCGTTCTTTAGAGACGCCTTCGCTTTCGTCGGGCAGGAGGATAAAATTTATCTCTTCTTTTACCAGCGACCCTTTTTGGTAGGTGGCTACAATCTCGCCGGGGTTGTTAATCCGCGAAACATAAATATCTACCAGGTCCAGGTAATCAGTCATACGATCGCCCAACACGTCAATCAAACGTCGCTTGTACACCAAAACGCTGGCCGAGAAGCGGTAGCTACCGGTAAAAAAGTCAGCCGTAACTCGCCCAATGGCGCCGGTGGAGGGGGGTGAAATTCGCCGAACTGTGCTCATCGTCAGCTTCCTTGCCTACCCGGTCATTTCGACCGAGTCTAAAATGCCCACAATCATCGAGATGATGGGCGCATCTTTAATTTGGGTAATTTGCCGGGCGGCGTTACCCTCGCGCATAACCAGCACGGTATCCCCCACCCCGGCGTGGGCGTTATCCAGGGCTACAAAAACCTCTTCGGCCGGCTCGCCGGGTAAATTTAACGGTTGAACCAGGTGCAATTTATAACCGTGATAGGCCGGATGCTTGATGGTGGAGACGAGCGTACCGACAACTTTGGCGATGACCAAAAAAGGAAGCTCCTTTTAGGCAAATTGGGTATACCCCGGCGACAAGGCAAAATCCTGAATAGATTTATCCACATCCACCGTATCCACCACCCCAATGGCAGCCAGGTCAACCGGCACAAAGGTGGTTTCTAAAGCCAGGGCGGCTTCTCGCGCCCGCACCAGAATCACAACGTCGCCGTAGCCGGCCTGAGTGGCATCAGCCGCTACCTGTAAATTGCCGCTTGGCTCCAGGAATTTGTTAACCGGCTGGACTAACAGCAGTTTAACCCCTTCCAGTCCGGGTGATTTGATGGTTGCTACAGCGGTACCGACAATTTTGCCTAAAAACATAAAAGTGTCACGTGTCAGGTATCAAGCGTCAAGTTTTTTCTGACTACCGTCTACTGTTTCCTAAAGGTAACTTCTCCATCCACTTCCAGGCTGTCTAAAACGGCCATAATGACTGCATCAACGGGGCGTTCTTTAGTAACCGTAGTCTGCCGGGCCGACGAACCGCTGGCAATCAAGACCAGATCATTTACCCCGGCGTCCACCGAATCTATCGCCACCAGCGGCTTGCCGATGGCTTCACCTTTAACATTGGCCTCGCGCACTACCAGCAGTTTGGTCCCGGTCAGATTAATATCTTTTACCGTAGCAACAGCGGTCCCGACTACTTTGGCAATTAACATGAAAAGCCTCAAAAGAGTATGATGGTAGGGTTAAGAATTCCGGCTTGACGCCGCTCGATTTTGGGGCGGCAGATTTGACCAGAGCAGCTTTTGCAAACTTTCGATGGCCTCGTAATCATACACCCGTTCCCCGCACACCTCGCAGACCATAGCCGGCATCCGGTTTACCACCAACAAGTTTTGGCCGTGCCACTCCAGGTAAGCCATTGCTCGCTTTTGCAAGCGGCCTGTCCTGCAGATTGGGCAAATATTCATAGTGCCTGTGCCTCTTTAACAATCTTGACCCCGGCGCTCACCCCCAAGCGGGTGGCCCCGGCAATCACCATATTCTGCGCCTCGGCCAGCGTTCTGATCCCCCCGGATGCCTTAACCCCCATCCCCGGTCCAACGGTGCGGCGCATCAAGGCGACATCTTGAATGGTTGCGCCGGCTTTGCTGAAGCCGGTGGAAGTTTTGACAAAATCTGCTCCGGCCTGTTTAGCCAGTTGACATGCTGTGATCTTCTCTGCTTCGGTGAGCAGAGCCGTTTCAATAATAACCTTGCAGAGCGCGCCTCCCTGGTGAGAGGCCCGCGCTACCGCCGCAATGTCACGCTCAACCAGGGCTTTATCCCCGCCTTTGAGCGCGCCAATGTTAATAACCATATCAATTTCTTGGGCCCCATCTTGCAGGGCCTGCTGGGTTTCAAACACCTTAACCTCGGTGGGAGTGGCGCCCAGCGGAAACCCAACCACCGTGCACACTTTAACCTCAGAGCCTTGCAGCAGTTGCGCCGCCAGTTTAACATGGGTGGGGTTAACACACACGGAGGCAAAGTTATACAGCAACGCTTCGTGGCACAGTTGGGTAATCTCCTGGGGTGTAGCTTCGGGTTTGAGCAGGGTGTGATCAATCAGGTGGGCCACTTCCGGCTTTACCGCGCCGATGCCGAGATTGGCGCTAAAACGGGTTGCGCCGGCCTGGATAGCCGCCATAATTTTATCCGGGCATTTTTGGGCGCAGTGGCCCATACAATCCAAACAGGATTCCAGCGTGGGTGAGCAGGTAGCCGCCCCACCGTTTGCCTGGCCCAGCGCTCGCACCACCTCCTGGCTGATAATTTTGACCAGTTGGTCAAGTGTAACGTTATCTAAGGTGGTCATCTCAGCCCTTCAAAAACCTCTGCTCAATTTCCATCACTTTGTCAACCCGGCGCTGATGCCGCCCGCCGCCAAAGTCGGTTTGCAGCCAGGCGGCCACAATTTGTTTGGCCAGGTTCACCCCAATCATCCCGGCCCCCAGGGTCAGAATATTGGCGTTGTTGTGTTCGCGGCTGTTGCGGGCCATGGCCTCGTTGCAGCACAGGGCCGCCCGAATCCCCGGCACTTTATTGGCCGCCATGCAAGAGCCGATGCCCGCGCCATCAATAATAATGCCGCGCCAGGCGGTTCCATTGACCACCTGCCGGGCCACGGCGTAGGCAATGTCGGGGTAGTCCACCGCCTCGGGCGTATAGGTTCCGCAATCCAAAACGGCATAGCCCAACTCCTCCAGATAGGGTTTGAGGGCTTCCTTCATAGGAAAAGAAGGGCCGTGATCAGAGCCAAGCGCAATGGTTAAGCCATGGCCGGATGTAGCCGGGCCGCTCAATTGGTCGGCGGCGACCAGGGTGATTTGGTTGGCCTGGGCAATTTCACGGGCCAAATCGGTGATGATGGCCTCAGGCGGTACCGGTATCAGGCTGCCGGGCGCGGCGGCCCGAATATCATCCACAGTGATGATAGGTTTGGACATGGTGGCAAGTTATTCACTCCCGGCATTGGCTTGGGGTATTAGCTCATTCACAAAATGCTTGAGCGTGGCTTGCTCGGTGGGCTTATCACGCGGAATCACGCCCCACTCACTGGGCGGCCAATACGAGATCCAGGCCCGGCCCACAATTTTCTCAATCGGCAGCGGCCCCCAGTTGTGGGAGTCGTTGGAGTTGTTGCGATTATCACCCAGGACAAAGACGCTATCCGGCGGCACCACCACCGGCCCGGCGGTGTAGGAGCCACGGTTGGGCTGGAAAGGTTCGGCCAGGGCCTGGCCGTTGATAAAAACTTGCCCGGCCTTTACTTCTACGGTTTCACCGGGCAGGCCAATAATCCGTTTAACGTAATCTTCGCCGGGGCGATTGGGCGGCTCAAACACAATCACATCGCCGCGCTGCGGCCCGCCCACCCCAAAATATTGGGTGAGCCAGGGGTTATAGCTGAATTTGTCAATAATGAGATACTGCCCATCGTGCAGGTTATTGACCATACTGGTACCGACCACCCGGAAGTTGCGGATGACGGTTTGGATCAAAAAGAAGATGACCAGGGTGAGGATGATGGTTTCACCCACTTCACGCAGCACCGCCCAGGCCGTTTTCCAACTGGAAGGTTTCTCTTCTTCCGGCGGCGTATCTTCCAGGGGAGCCATGCTGTAGCCGGACCAATCCGGCTCTGTGGCCGAGTTTGGGTCCTCATCAGCAGGTGAGATGGGGTTGTCTTCGCCTCGCTGGCTGGCTAAAAATTCGGCCAGGTTGGGTGGGGTGGCGGCAGAGGTTTTGTACGGCAGCTCTTCCGGCGCTGCTTCACCGGGAACAGGCGGGCCTGCTTCAGCCGCACCCGAAGCAGCGTCCCATGAGCTTACATCTGACGGGGCGGCGTCAGAGGGGTAGATTGGGTTGTTGGGGTCACTTGAGCCGGTCAACGGCAAACTCCTGAAACGTAATACGTTAGAACATTCAATATATTATTGGAATTATAACCAACATATATACCAATGGCAAGGAAGGCAATTATCAATTGTCAATTGACAATTATTAATCAATTCCCACTTCTTTCTCTCCTCGCAGCAGCTTGACCCGCTCCGCACGGCCGGCTTTTAGCTCCGCCGGGTCTCGGAAGCCCATGGCCGCGTAAAAGTCGGTATCGTAGGTGCGGGTTTGGATAACGACCGGCATGGGCACGGCGTGGCCCATGATCAGGGCTTGCTGCTTGGTATCGAGGCGGGCCAGCACCTCGCGCAGGCTGCCGGCCCCGGAGACGCCGGTCAGGACAGCGGCGATATCGCGCTCGTTGTCCAGCAGGGCGGTCACGCGGGTGCCAATCTGGCTCATCACTTCCTCATCAATACCGGAAGGGCGCTGGTCTACCACCAGCAGGGTGACGTTGTATTTCCGCAGTTCGCGGGCAATGGCCCCAAAGATGGTCTGGCGGGCAATCTGCGGGTCAAGGAATTTGTGGGCCTCCTCAATAACGATGAGCAGTTGGGGCGGCTCCTGGGCGGCGTCGCCCAGCGCCCGCTCGACGCGCTCCACGTACATGTGGTGGATGCGGCGGGTGAGGTAGTTGGCCACCAAGATGTAGGCTTCCAGCGAGTTGCCGTAGCGGCCAAATTCCAGCACCACGTTAACGCCTTTTTCCAGGTACTCGATGATGGCCTGGGCCGAGTCGCCCTTCCAACTATCGCGCAAAAAGTCAAAACGGCTCAGGCGTTCCAGGCGACGGCTGAGAGCGTCAAGGCTAGAGCGGTTGATGGTGCTGCCCTCGATGAGCATGTCGAGGTCTTCTTTGCTGGCGTCAAAAAGTTGTTTGATCCAGCCTCGCCCCCACACCCGGCGCAGGGTGTAGGCCGCGGCCACCATGTTGTCGCTCAAATCAAGGGTGGTGCGCAGAGTTTCCAAATCTTCGGGCTGGATGTCGGACCAATCCAGCACCACCACAAAATCGGGCCGGACTTTGCGGCGGCGGCTGGACTCTTCATCCAGGGTAAAAATGGCGACCTGCTGCGGAAAAAGCTGTTTTAAGCCTTTGACGGCGGTGCGGTTCTCGCTCTGGATTTCCCAGCCGTAATCGTTGTGCATGTCAAAAATCAGGCTGACGGCGGCCCGGCGCTGGATGACCCCGGCCAGCAGCAGCCGGGTGAGGAAGCTTTTGCCGGTGCCGCTTTTGCCAAACACGCCCACGCTGCGTTCCACCATGCGTGGCAAATCCAGGTTGACCCGCACCTCCTCCATATCCAGCGGCTGGCCGATGTGGAAATGCTGCTCATCTTCTTGCCCAGACACCAGGTTAACGTCCTCCTCGGTGGCGACGCGCACTCTGGAAAAGTGGCCGGGAATGGTTTTGACC
>CAZDMM010000145.1:0-12252 GCA_964505845.1 uncultured Caldilineaceae bacterium | reverse complement strand
TTGCCCCGGATGCCATCAAGGAACCTGGCGGCGTCCTCCTCGCGCGAGGGCCAGTGTGCCACCCAAGAGGCCGGACACCTGCTCAGCCTGGAAATATTTCCAAAAACCATCGTCGGTGGGGATTCGGCCTCCCTGACGTATCAGGCCCTTGACGATTTTGAACGCCTGTATGCGGCTATGGAACCGCCCAACTTTATCTGGTATCTCAGCCAGCTTCACCTGGCGGCGCAGCGCATTTTTGATGCCGGCGGAGTCGAAACCCTGCCCCGTCTCTGGAAAATGCTAAGGCAGTCAAGGGAAACGTTACCCGACGAACAACTGGCCTTGCGCTTGCAAAACGAGGTTCATTCCGAAGCGGCGCATATCTTGACTGCCTGGCCGGTATTTTAAGGAGTCTTCACAAGTTTGGAATTGTCATTGCGAGGCTATAGGCCGAAGCCACGCCTACAGCGGCTTGCAGTGACACGACCGTTATTTTTTAAGGAGAAAACTATGTCAACCGAACAAAACAAAGCTCTCGTCCGCCGTGGGTTTGAAGAGGGAATAAACCAGGGTAAACTTGACTACTTCGACCAAGTCCTCGCTCCCACCTATGTTAATCATAATATGCCTGCACCTGGTCCTGGCCCCGAGGCATTCAAACAAGTGCTCGCTATGTTTCTCAAGGCCTTCCCAGATATGCATATCACGGTTGAAGATGTGATCACGGAAGGGGATAAAGTAGCAACCCGAGGCACATGGCGCGGCACCCACAAGGGCGATTTTATGGGTATCCCGGCCACCGGGAAATCGGTTAGTGTGACCTACAGCGACATCTGGCGCTTCGAAAATGGTCAAGCAGTGGAAAACTGGGTGCAAATGGATATGCTGGGCCTGATGCAGCAACTTGGGGTTGCGCCTGCCCCAGGACAGGGATAATCGTCGTAATGAGGCAGGCCAGAAAGCATGCTCCACCCGCTATTTTAAATGCAATAGAAGAAAGGGAAATAATCAATGTCTACAGAAGAAAATAAGATGATTGCACGTCATTTTGTCGAAGCGATTCAAACTTACTGGCGCACCGGCAATTTCGACGCTTTGGAAGCTCTGGTTACGCCTGACTTCGTCCATCATGGCCCCGGCTTGCCTCCTGACGTGGCCGGTTTGAAGCAGGTGCTGCCCGCCTTCCGTACAGCTTTCCCCGATTTTAATGTTACTGTTGAAGAAATAATTGCCGAAGGGGACAAGGTTTTTGACCGGGTTGCCTGGCGCGCGACCCACCAGGGCGAGTTGATGGGCATTCCGCCTACCGGCAAGCAGGTGACGGTACAGGAAATGCACATCTGCCGCATCGCTGACGGCAAGGTGGCAGAACGCTGGTCCCAGTGGGACGCGCTGGGCATGATGCAGCAACTTGGGGTGGCTCCGTCGCCGGGGCAGTAGCAAAAAGTAATCAGTGAACGGTAATCAGTGAGTCAGAGGAGATAACATCATGTCAACCGAACAAAATAAAGCTATTGTCAGCCGCATTTATGAGGAGTTGATTAACCAGGAAAATAAGGGAGTAATTGATGAAATCTATGCCGAGAATGTCATCATCCACGACCCCTTTATGGGCACAATGACCGGCGTAGGCGCTTTTAAACAGTTGTTGAGTGTGTTTGATACAGCATTTCCCGGCCATCGGGTTAAGGTAGAGCATATAATGGCCGAAGGCGACTACGTTGCGGTGCTGCACACCCACACTGCCACCCACACCGGGCCGTTTATGAATCTGCCGCCCACCGGCAAAACAGCCGTCGTTAACGGTATTGAGTTATTCCGTTTAAGTGATGGCAAAATTGTTGAGTTTTGGCGTAAGGATGATGATGTGAGCTTGCTGATGCAACTGGGGGCGCTGCCCACGCCGGGGCAGTAGCAGCCCTAATATGAACGTTACAATTTAGGGGGCAGCCGCGCCAGGGTGACAATTAGCCCTCGATTTTGGATTATCTTTAATTTAACGAGAAAGGAGTCATTACCATGGTAACCGAAAGCAAAGGCGTCGTAGTAGTGTTGGAAATGCCGGGAGTGACGGCGCAGCAGTACGACCAGGTGCTCAAAGGGTTAGAAGCGCAGGGCGCGCTTCACCAAAAGGAACGCCCGTATCATGTCGCCGCTCCCACGCCAGAGGGCTGGCTGGTGGTAGATGTCTGGACCTCGGCGGAAGCGTTTGGCCAATTTGGGCAAACCCTGGCCCCGATCATGCAAAGCGCCGGCGTTACCCCGCCCCAGCCGCGCATCTACCCGGTGCATAATGTTATGGAAGATTAAGCGGGGGCCGTCCTCGTCTACTTTTTGAGGTAAAGAGCTATGGGCGCCGCAACAATCTTGACCCACCCCACTGAGGCCGAGCTGGCCGCGGCGGTGGAAGAAAACCTGTTTGATCTATTCCGGGCCATGACCGCTCTGCCCGGCAGCGAGATCGAAGAAGGCGACAAGCGGAATGAATGAGACATCTCTGGCCAATTAATTTTATGTCTATTAATGATTTTATGACGATTGAAGGAGGTTACTATGCAACCATCATCTGAAATAGGCGCGATCACTGCCGCCTGGTTTGAAGCTGTTTCAAAGGGAGACCCCACCTGGGTAGACCGCCACATCTCACAGAAAGCAGAAGTCCGCCTGGTGGGCACAGACCCCAACGAGTGGTTAGCCGGTGAACAGGTGGCTGCTTTCTTAAAGGAGGAAGTTCAGGCTATGGGCAACGCCGTCAAAGTTTCAATGGGGGAACTGGAGGCATATCAAGAAGGCTCCGCCGGGTGGGGGCTGGCGCGGCCTACACTCACCCTGCCTAACGGTAAACAGATTTCTCCGCGTTGGAGCGCCGTCTTTCACCAGGAAGAGGGGGAGTGGAAATTGGTCCAACTCCATGCCTCCGTCGGTATATCTTCTAATGAAGAACTACTGGGGATGTAGAATTCTGCAGGCAGACTGAGATTATCAGACAAAAGGGGTCGGACCATGGCGCGAGTCATCAATACAATCCTTATCAACGGCCCGCTAGAAGCTGTATTCGAACTGGCGACGACCACCCGCTTCTGGCCGCGGTGGCATCCGGCTACCACCGGCGTCGGCGGTGTGACCGAGCGGCCTATGCTGCTGGGCGACAAAATCCGCGAGCGGGCCGTGATCGGCGGCAAAACCTACGAAGGCAACTGGACGGTGGTAGAGCACAGCCGACCGGCGCGGGTACTCCTGCTGATGGAAAGCGGGCGCATCAACATCAGCTATTCGTTTGAAGCCACCGACCTGACTACCGCCTTCAAGCGCACCCTGGAGTTCCACCCCGAAGATTTCGGGGCTGACCCGGCCAGCATCGAAAAGCTGATGCATGCTCAATCGGAACAGGCGTTGGCTAAATTGAAGGCTCTGATCGAGGGGATTTTAGCCCAAGAGACTCAGTTGGAGATTGGAGATTAGTGAGAGGTATCTACGATGGAAGCTCTTTCCGCTTTTTTTGGCGATTTTTTAGCCAGCTACGGCCTGTTAGCTATCCTGATGGTGATGCTGCTCAAAGAGATGGGCGTGCCCGTACCCGTGCCGTCTGACCTGATTATGATTACCGCCGGGGTACAGGCGGCCACCGGCCATTACGGCCTGCCAGCCTTGAGCCTGGGGATTGCAGGGGTGATCCTGGCAGGCGGCTCGCTGCAATTTTTGATCGCCCGCAGCGCCGGGCGGGAGGTAATCTACCGGCTGGGACGTTTTATCGGCCTCAGCCGTGAACGGCTTGACCGGGCTATGGCTCTGTTACAAAAGCGAGGGGCGACGGCGGTCTTTGTGGGGCTGAACATTCCGGGGGCGCGGGCCGGCATCACCCCGGCGGCGGGCCTGGCGCGACTGCGCTACCCGCTCTTTGCCCCAGCTATGTTGGGAGGGAGCGGTATTTTTTATGGCTGGCATATTGCCCTGGGCTACCTGGCTGGCCCCTCGGCCACGCAACTGCTGGAGGGCGTCCATCTGCCGCTGCTGCCGGTGATCGCCGGGTTGGCGGTTTTGGGCTTGCTGGGCTGGCTGTTTTTACGCCGCCGCAAAAGCGGCCAGCACGGGCCGGAGGACTCGACCCTGGACCGGCTCCATTCCTGGACTGAGGCGGCCTGCCCGGCTTGTTTGGCCATCACCCTGCTCCAAACAAGCGAGCCACAGTGAGCAGTACTCACTCCTGAAGTAAATCTTAAAAAAAGGACAAAATCATGAGCAAGGAGCGCCGCATGTTTCGACTACAACTTTTTATACCGGTCAGCCTGATAGTGCTGCTTTTGGGTTTGAGCGCCTGTACCGGCTCAAGCGCCTCGGCCACCGATTGCACGGGCGATTTTGAGGCGACGGTACATCAAGGCAAAAATGCCGGGCTATCTCTGGCCGGTAAATTGTCGCTCCACATTCAGCCATCGGGCAACTTGATTGGTACCTTGGCCACTGACGACAGCACTAGCGTAGCCATCACCGGTTACGCCATCAGCCAATCTATCAACCTGGTATTTGACCTCGGTGATGGGCGGCAGCTTTTTGGCGTTGGCTCATTGCAGCACGACATTCGAGAGTGCAAGGGCCTGGCCGGCGGGCCATTTACCGGCCCGGAACCGGGCGACAGCGGCGACTGGGGTTACGCCATCGGGGGCCGGAAATAACTCAGCCTGGCGTAAGATTAGGAAATTAGAGGATTTTCTCTATAATTTTATTCTTAAATTCCTTTTTGGGTCAGGTAAAAGCATGCACGATGTCATCGTCATCGGGGCCGGGCCGGCCGGGTCGGCTGCGGCCCATTTTTTGGCCCAGCAGGGTGTGGATGTGCTGCTGCTGGATAAATTTGACTTTCCCCGCGATAAAACCTGCGGCGATGCCATGCTACCGCGCGCTCTGAATGTTATCAAAGAAATGGGGCTTTTGCATGACTTGCTGCGGGTGGGCCAGCGGGTTAACAAACTGGATATTTTTGCCCCGCGTGGACACTCCACCCTGGTCCCTATTCCGGCGCAGCAGGAGTGGCCCAATTATACCCTGGTTATCCCCCGCTTAACTCTGGATAACCTCATTTTAGAGCGAGCCGTAGCCAGCGGGGCCAAATTTCAGGGCCAGATTCACGTGACAGAGCTAGAGCACGACGCGCACAGTGTCAGAGTCACAGGTGGGCGACGAGGCCGGGCGGTGGCCATCCGGGCTAAAACGGCCCTTATTGCCACCGGGGCCAGCCCCAAATTGCTGCTGCAACTGGGCCTACTCAAACAAACGCCCCGCATGCTGGTAGCGGCGCGGGCCTATTTTGAGGGTATGACCGGCCTGGAAGAGCGGCTGCATTTGCGCTTTGATGGGGTGCCGCTGCCGGGTTACGGCTGGATTTTTCCCTTGCCCGACGGTTTGGCCAACGTGGGGGCCGGTTTTTTGCCCAGAGCCGGCCGCACTCCGGCTACCCCGGCGGCGGCTTTTGAAACCTTCATTCAAATTCCGCCGGTGCAGCAATTATTGAGCCGGGCTGTCCGGGTGGGGCCGGTCAAAGGGTATCCTCTGCGGGCCGACTTTGCCACCGCGCCCACCTTTGCCGAGCGGATTTTGTTGGCCGGCGAGGCGGCCGGGCTGGTTAACCCCTTAACCGGGGAGGGGATTGATTATGCCCTGGAGTCGGGCAAACTGGCGGCCGAGCATCTGGTCGAGATGTTGGCCGCCGGCGATTTGTCACCCCAACGCCTGGCCGGGTATGACCGGCGCCTGCGCCAGAGATTCCAGCGCACCTTTATCGCCTCCAACTGGATCCGAGACTTATTTATCAACCCTTTCATGCTCAACCGGCTGGTCAAGGTGAGTAACTACCGGAGTGACCTCAAACAGATGCTCATCAACGTGGTTTTAGGCAACCAGGATTTGGTTGCCGCCATTCCCCGCACCGCCATCCTCAAGGCTCTCCTGGCCCTAACCATTGATTTTTCGTGAAATGAGCAAAAAATGAGCATATTTTGGCCTGGAAATAACATCAAACCTGCGCCATAATCTTTTCAAATCAAAAGTATACAGGAGGCAAAAATGACGACAGCATCAATGGAGATTAAAGAAACGGCCGCCGGTGCATCTTTTGAAAGGTTTGCCGGGGGATGCGCCATCCTGGCCGGCCTGGTTCATTTTTTGTATGCGGTGGCTTTTGTGGTTATCAACCGCAGCGCTCCGGCGCTGGGGGCAACCTTGAGCGCCCTGTGTATGCTGCTGGCCGGGCTGCTCTCGATGGCGGCGCTTACCGGCCTTTACCAGCATCTACGCCAGGGAGACAATGGTTTTGCCTTATGGGCGCTTTTGTTGGGCAGCATCGGAACCGTGGGCGCAGCAATACACGGGGGGTACGATCTGGCCAATACGCTCAACCCGGTGGCCGGTTATGCCGCTGATTTGCCCAGCCAGGTTGACCCGCGCGGCCTGCTGACGTTTGGCCTGGTAGGGGTCAGCCTGTTTATCTTTGCCTGGCTGATGGGCCGCCAGGGGCAGTTTTCTAAAAATTTGGTGTATGCCGGCTACCTGCTGGCGGCGCTGCTGGTGGTCATCTACCTGGCGCGGCTCATCATCCTGGACCCGGCCAATCCGGCGCTGCTGGTTCCGGTGTTGGCCGCAGGTTTTGTGGTAAACCCGAGCTGGTATATCTGGATAGGGTTAAGTTTGCGGCGGGAAAAATAAGCTGACCGCCAAAACCCCAGAGAGAACAGCTTATCGTGTGCAAGGCTCAACCAAGCGACCTGCCTCTATTTGCCCTCATAAAACTCTGGATACAACCTTTGAGCGCACTCCGGGCACAGCCCGTGACTAAAATCAACATCGGTATGCTCGCACAGGTACACTTCAACCTGCTGCCAATAGCCATGATCGTTACGAATTTTTTTGCAAGAGGCGCAAATGGGTAGCAGGCCGCTTAAGGTTTTTACCTTGGCCAGGGTAGCTTGCAACTCGGCGTTACGGGCATGCAGTTCGGCGTTGAGGCGGCGCACTTCTATCAAGTCATTGAAACGGGCAATGGCAATTGAGATAGCCCGGTCCAACTCTTGAGCCTTGGGCGGCTTGATGAGGTAAGCGCCAATGCCGGCCTCGGTGGCCTGGGCCAACAGGCCGGGGGTTTCGTAGGCGGTCAGAATGACGATGGGGGTAGGGCAGATCTGGCTAATTTGCCGGGTGGCCTCGATACCGTTGGCCACCGGCATTTCAATATCCATCACGACCACCTGCGGCCGCAACTGCTGGGTTAGCTCTACTACCTGCTGCCCATCTATGGCCTCGCCTACCACCCGATAACCCAGGTCTAGCAAAATGCCTTGAACCATTTCACTCACCAGGGGGTCATCTTCAGCTACCAGCACCGAGTTTTTTTGTTGAAGATTCATCTGTTTTCCCGCCTTTACTCTACCACCCCAGGAAATCGAATCAGCACTGTAGCGCCGGGATTGTTGTACAGCTCCACCTCACCCCGCAGCCCTTTCCGCACAATGCTGTGGACCAGGTACAGCCCGGTGTTGTGCCTGGTTGAGTTTAACACCTCAGCCGGGTAACCTGGCCCGTCGTTTTGAAATTCAAATAAGACCCCCTCTTCGGTATAAGCAATCCGAACCATAATCCGAATGGTGGCTTGCTCTGCCAGGGCATACTTGAGGGTATTGACGGTTAGCTCATTGATCACCAGGGCCAAATGATTGGCTTGCTGCGGCGCTACCCGGACGGGCGAGGGCAAAACCTCTACAAAAACGGCCTTGCCGGAGGGCAGCGCCTGCAAGGTAGAACCGATCACCTGTTTAGTGAGTTCACATAAGGATAAAGGCCCCCACTCGGTGGCCGAGAGCATGCTGTGGGCGGTTGCCAGGCCTTGCACCCGATTGATGAGGCCCTGCATAATGGTTTGGAACACGGCATTTTCGGCGATATCGGTGTGACGCCGCTCGGCATAGAGCAGGCCGATAATGGTGGACAGATTGTTTTTGACCCGGTGATTGGCTTCTTGCAGCAGCATGGCTTTGGTTTCGGCATCCTGGCGGGTTTGTTCCAGCAGGCGGGCATTTTTAATGGCAATAGCGGCCTGCTGGGCAATCCCCTGGCAAAGCACAATCTCATCGGCGCTAAACTGCCGATCGTAGCGGCTTTCCCACAGGTCAGCATAACCAATGGTTTCACCGCCCACCTGCAGCCGGACCATGAGTGAGGTAAAACCGCCAACCTGGCGGCTGTGAGTCCAGCCGGCAGCCCTGGGTAAGGACTGTACCTGGGCAACCTGGTTAGACTGGAGAAAAGTATATACGCCCGGCAAATCTTGCGGCAAATAATAAACCACCCCAATATCAGAGGTTTGGGCTAAAGCGTCAGCCTGGGGACTGTAGTGCTCTGCGATAACCGTAATAGTCATTTCCTGGGCATCGTAATCGTATAAATAGACGCTGGTAACATCAATGGCCCGGCACATTTGCTCAACAATCCGTTTGAGCACGACGGGTAAATCTAAGGTAGAGGAAATGACGGTGATGGCTTCGCGCAGGGCCATTTGCTCCTTGAGCCGCTGTTGGGTTTCGGCGTAGAGACGAGCGTGTTGAATGGCGATGGCGGCCTGCTGCGCAATGCTCTGGCACAACGCAATTTCGGCAGTGGTAAAGATACGGCGCTGCCGGCTTTCCCACAGCGCGGCGTAGCCAATGGTCTCATCGCCAATCCCCAGCCTGATTAAGAGGGTAGTTTGTGCTCCAAATTCTTGCATGTGGGCCCGCTCTGAGGCCGGAATCTGGAGATCATCTACATGATGAATCCGAGCGCTTTGGTCGGACTGCAAAAAAGCCCAGGCTCCGGGTAAATCTTGCGGCAAATTATAAACCACTCCCAGGTCCGATATTCGCTCGCCAGGGCAGGCCTGGGCGCTGATATATTCGGCCAGGACGGCCCCGCAGGAGGTGGCCGGCTCGTAGCTGCAGATGTAGGCGCTGGTGGCGTCAACCACCTGCCCCATCTGTTCTACCATCCGATTTAAGACCGTGGGCAGGTCTAAGGTTGAAGAAATCATGGTGGTAGCCTCAAGTAAGGCGGTTTGTTCCTTAAGGCGTTGTTGAGCCTCGCTGTAAAGGCGAGCATTTTCAATGGCAATCACGGCATGCTGGGCGATGCTCTGGCACAGGGCGATTTCGGCGGCAGTAAAAACCCGGCGCCAGCGGCTCTCCCAAATAGAAGCTTCACCAATAATCTTGCCGGCCAGCTCCAGGCGGATGGTGAGGGTTGACCAGGCCCCATATCGGGCCAGATGAGCGCGGTCCGGCTCTGCCAGGTCTGGGTCATCATGATGCCGGGTCAAGGCGGGCTGGTCGGATTGCAAAAAAGCGTAAAGGCCGGGCAAGTCGTTGGGCAGATCATAGGTAGCGCCCAAATGAGACACCCTTTCAGCCGGGCCAGCCATAGGGCTAAAATATTCGGCTACCACCTGATCTAACCCGGTTTCTTCATGGTACAAACTCAGATAAGTGCTGGTGGCGTCTATGGCATGGCCTAACTGTTCCGCAATGTGGTGCAAAACGGTGGCCAAATCTAACGACGACGATATGGCCGCGGCTGCTTTGCTGAGGGCCGTTTGATAGTTGAGGCGTTTGCGGGTTTCGGCGTACAGCACCGAGCGTTCCTCAGCCAATTCTTTGTAACGCTGCTCGCTCTCCCGCAGGGCTTCTTCAGTTTGTTTGCGTTCGGTAATATCCTGGGCGGCGCCGTACAGACTCACCACCTGGTCATTAGCATTATCCCAAATGGGGCGCACATAGTTGCGCAGCCAGCGCACGTCGCCATGCCTGGTCACAACCCGAAACTCGCTCACATCCAGTTGGCCGGTCAGCAAGGTCTGCTGCAGCCGCTGGTATACCCCTGGCGCGTCATCAGGGTGCAGTAGGTTACCCCAATCTTGCAGGGTGCTAATCTCATGAGGATCAAACCCGGTCATGCGTGAAAAAGCATCGGTAATCCAGTCCAGGGCCAGCTTACCGTCAGCCTCCAGGCGAAAGGCATAGGCATAATCGGAGGTTAAATCAGAGATAACCCGATAGCGCTGCTCACTTCTTTGCAGGGCTTCCTGGGCGGCCTTTAAAGCGGTGGTATCCCGGCCCACCGACTGGATCTCTAGCACCTGCCCCTGTTCGTCAAAAATAGCCCGGTCAATCCATTGTAACCAACGAGTTTCGCCGGTAGGGGATATTACCTGCTGCTCTTCAAAGCTGATGGGGTTTTGGGGGTCACAGGTAGCCACAAACCGCATCACCTTATCCCGGCTTAGCTGAGGCATCAAAGGAAAAATATTTTGGCCAAGCAGGGCCTCACGAGGCCGGCCATGCTGCCGGCACACGGCCTCGTTAACAAAGGTGATGACGCCGTTAGGTTTAAAACGGCAAATCAACTCAATTTGGTCTTCCACAATAGCCCGGTAGCGGGCTTCGCTTTCTTGCAAGGAACGGACCAATTGGGCATTGCGAATCGCCACCGCCGCCTGGGTGGCAAACAGGCTCAACAATTCTACATCGGCGGCTCCAAAGGGGGTAGGGCGATCAACAATGCTTAAAACTCCCAAAAATTCCTGGCCCAACCAAATGGGGACTCCCATAACGGCTGAAACGTTATACCCCTTAAAAATAGCAGCCTGACCAGGCCAATGCTCATAATCATCCACAATCAGCGGTTGGCCCGTTTCAAGAACCTTGCCCGTTAATCCTTCACCCCGCCGCAATACAGCGCTGGGAATCCGGCCGCTGGGGTCAATCGTCACCACCGAAGCCAGCACATCCTGCTCAGGGCGATACAGGTACAGCCAGCCGGCCGCCGCGCCGAGCAGTTCAATCGCCTGGGCGGTAATGGTGTGCAGGAGGGCGTCCAAATCTAACTCGGAGGTCAGGGCTAAGCCAACCTCACGGAGCGCCTCTAGTTGGGCTGTGCGGTGGTGGGTGTTTTCGCGCCGGGCCGGCTCGGCATTTTTCAATTGGTGAATTTCCGCCTGCTCAGGCCCGGCTGGCAGGTTTTCCTGGGCCGGCCCGGTAAAGATTTGTTCTTTAAGGCTGTGGAACTGCTTATAATGCTGTAACGCCAGTTTCCAATCACCCTGTCGCTCATAAACCTGGGATAACAGCTGGTGAACCTGGGCCAGCTCTTCCGGGGAGCCAATGGCTTCAGCCAGCGCCCTGGCTTGCTGCAAGTAGGCCAGGGCCAGGTCGGCATGGCCCAGCCGCTCGTGGTAATACCCCAGGCTGCGCAGGCTGCGGCATAGGCCGGGTTGGTAGGCCGGCAGAGTTCGGGCCAGCTCATAGGCTTGCTGGCTTACTGCCAGTCCACGCTGTAAATCACTCAAGCGCAAGGACCAGGCCAATTGGTTCAACTCATCAATTTTGGCCGGCGTGTTGTCAGGCTCCCCACGCTCCACAGCCAACAACGGCCCGGCCGAGGCGGGAAGGCTATCTTTCATAAAATAATCCTGCCTTGGGAATAAAAATGTAAACCAACCTGATGAAGACCGGGAGTCAAGCCACCAACCGCAGCCCTTGCCGCATGGCTTCATCAAAATTGCCGATAAAACTCCACCAATTGGTCAGCCGGCGGCCGCGATAGGTGAGGCCATTATTGGCTCCCGGCAAATTCTGCATCCAGTAGACAAACCAGGTCAGGCTATCGCCGTTCCAGCGGTTACAATTTAGACGCTGCTTCTGGCCGGTTCCTTCCGGGTTCCAATCCTCAATATCGGTCCACACATAGTTGGGATTGGCCCAATCATAATCTCGCTCGCCGTTAGGGGGATAATGCGCCCAGCCGCAGCGACCCTCGCCCGGCTTACCCACAAATTTATCCCAAAACAGGTGGGGGTCAAGGTGACGCAGCACCGCTTCAATCTGGTGCATGTGGTCTTCCACCGCCTCGGAAGGGCCGCGCCCATAGTTGTAATGGTAAACGGTGTAGGTTTTGCTCAGCACGGGTAAATCGTGGGAATCGCGGTCGCTGTTGCTAATGTCGCCGTAAGGGCCGGCCATGTTCGATTCCCACAGGTCAATCAGGCCGCCATGGTAGCCCCACAGCCACACCTCTTTGACGCCCCGCTCCTCTACCCACTCCCGGATGTTGACCCGCTCCATGATGGCATTATAGTCGGTCATGGGGACGCGGTGGCCGGGTTTGGGCCAGCTAGGCAGGGGTTCTAAAAATTCCAGGCTGTCAACAATTTGATATTCTAAACAAGGTTGGGCGGTGCGGTCTTTATAGCCGTGA
>CAZDMM010000144.1:9261-12271 GCA_964505845.1 uncultured Caldilineaceae bacterium | reverse complement strand
ATCCGTGCCTGTAGCCGCCTGGACAGCCGCTGGCTCGGTTAGCCAGCGACGGCTGTTACGCCCCCCTACATTCATCCGGCTGACCATTTGGTGAATCTCTTCCTCGCTGACGTAAGCAGCCTGAAAGCGAGTCACATTTCCTTTGGCAACCAACAAAAAATCCCCACGCCCCAACAGCCGTTCTGCCCCGGTGCCGGGGATACCGGCGGCAATCTTGGCGTCGTCGGCGCTGGCCACGCTGCCCACCAGCCGCACCGGAAAGTTGCTGCGGGTTAAGCTGCCGATGCTGGCGGCCAACGGTTTTTGAGTGCAGGCGATGAGGTGAATCCCGGCGCTGCGGCCTCGCTGTGTCAGCCGGGTCATCAGCCGATCCATGGCCTTGCCGCCCTGCTCCATCAAGTCGGCCACTTCATCAATAAAGATGACCACGCGCGGCTCAGAGATGTTGTCCCGGTCCCGCCGCACCATTTCTTCGACCATTTCGCCCAACAAAAAGATAGCTTGATGAACTTCTGTGGCGGCCGGGCGCAGCAAGTGCGGCAGCCCACCCGATTTGTCAATCGCCGTGAAGGGGTCAAAACCGTTGCCTTTGGGGTCAATAAAAACCATTTGAATTTCACCCAGGCGATTGTGCATGGCCAACGACAGAGCCATGCTCCGCACCAGGGCCGTTTTGCCGGAACCGGTGGTGCCTGCCACCAAAACGTGGGCTACCTCCGGTGAAGATAAGCGCAGCAGGAGGGGCAGGCCGCTTTCATCCATACCCAAAATGGCGGTTTGCTTGGGGATGTCTTTAAGCCGACGGCACAGATTGAGCAAGCGCACTACCTGGCCGTCATCTCTGGGAACATCCACCTGGATGGTTGCCCCCTGGCGGGATACCCGCACGCCTTTGGCGCCCAGGTGCAAAGCCAGCTCTTCTGACAAAGCCATTACCCGCGATACTTTGGTGGTAAGCTCAGGGATGATGTGATAGCTCACCCAACGCGGCGTCACCACCCCGCCCGTTACCCGGCCCGGCACGCGATGACTGACCAACACCATCTCGATTTGATCGGCCTGAAATTCCAAGACTCGCCGCATATAAGTCTCCGGATCGAGATTTTCCCAATGAATAGGGTAGTTTGATCGCTCAAACATAAGTGGATCCGCCGGCAACACCCCATTCAAAAAATCTCAGTTCGTGTTTTCGGCTAACTCCTCAAGTATTGATTTTTCAACAGCTAACGCACACCCCATTTCCACATTCCAAAAATATCCATTTCCTTGAAAACAAGGCTGAAATTATCAGCAAAGCTCCGCTCAACTTACCTGGCGAATGATGGCCATTACTTTGCCTTCAACTCTTACTGCTTCCGGGGCGACGATCAAAGGTTTCAGCTTGGGGTTGGCAGGTTGCAGCCGCACCCGTCCATTTTCACCAAAATAGCGTTTTAGGGTTGTCTGGTTGTGCTGGAGCAGCCGGACTGCGGCCAAATCGCCATTTTTCACCTGTTCCTGGCGTTGGATAACCACCACATCCCCATCACTTACCAGGGCATCCAGCATGGCGTCTCCCTTTACTTTGAGGGCGTATAAATTTTTGGCGTTAGGGACAATATCGTAAGTCAGTTCAATATATTCCTGTTCGCTGCTCAGGTGGGCCTTAGGAGGCGCTATCCAAAAATTGTCTAACAAGGGAATCCGCACCGTTTGAGCGTCGCTTCGCAGGCGAATTCCACGCGGGGTATTGGGGGATCTACTCAACAAGGCGGCCTCTTGTAAGGCTTCTAAATGATAATTAACCAATGACTTGGTGCTGATTTTTAACCCCACTCTGATTTCTTCGTGGGTAGGTGGAAAACCATGTTGCTCTACATAATTTTCAATAAACGCCAGCATCTCTCGTTGTTTTTCACTCACTCGCATAGTTTCCTGGCTCCTTTACGTACAAGTCAACTCAACTCAAAAAAACAGAACGCGCGTTCTACTCACCATTATAGCAGAACGTGCGTTCTATTGTCAAGATTATGGGCGCTGATTTTAGCTTAAAAAATAGGGTTAAGAGGAGGTCAAAACATGGCGCGACATATCATGCAGCCGGTTGATTATTTTTTGCAGGGCCAAAATTTTTTCCTGGGAAGGTTCTACAGTTCGTTGACCCTCTTCCACCGACAACTGGCGCAAGATTTGGCTGGCCGTTACCAACATCCCTGACAGGTCGTCCTCAATAAACCCTTCCATAATCCCAATCTTTTTGAGCAGCAGTTCATTTAATTCTCGCAAAATCTCGTTGCTACCGCTTAAATTGGTATGGTCTTCTTGAATCTGGGCGTAGAGGCGGGCGTTGTCAATAGCCACCGCCACCTGATTGGCGATGGAGGTGAGCAGGCGTGTTTCACGGGGAGTCCACACCATTGCAGTTTTGTTGCGCTTGCCTACGGCCAGCACCCCCACAATGTGAGAGGCGGCGGCGCCGCTGTTATCTTCTACACCGGGCCGGGTGATGGGTACCGCAGCCAAAGCCTGGAGTTGTTCTTTATCAACCCAAATTTTGTGGGTTCGATCACTGACCGAGTTGATCTCGTTGATGAATTGAGGCTCTTTTCTTTCGGCCACGTAGCCTTCAACCCCTTCGCCCATCTCCAGCAGGCGCATCCCGCGTACATAGGTAACTGAAAGGCCGGTGTGGGCCGATAGCTCTAACAACTGGTTGGTATTGAGCAGGTAGATCCAGGCGGCATCGGTTTCCAGGATGGCTTTAGCCTGGTTGACCGCGCAATGCAAGATTTCTTTCAAGTTCAAGGTTCGGTTGAGCATCTCGGCCAGAGTATTGAGGGTTTGCAGGTCTCGATGTTGCTGCTGCACCTCTTCTTCAGCTTCCATCATTGCTGCCAGCAACTTTTCTAAATCATCGTCTTCGGGTTGGGGCAGGGCTGCCGGTCCAGATGGTAGATTCAGTGGGATCGAGATACTGGCCTTCAGTTCCTGAGAGTCCAGGGCCTGTAATTCCACATTCTCCCCTTCACTG
>CAZDMM010000144.1:0-9251 GCA_964505845.1 uncultured Caldilineaceae bacterium | reverse complement strand
CCACAAGCCGTCACGCAGGCGCAAGCCTTCCAGAGTGTTGGCCGTTACCTGGCTCACAGCCATTAAAAGGCTCAATTCAGCCGAGCGAAAGCTGCGGCTGTCCTGAAGCCCTACCAGCAAGGCTCCGGTCAACTTAGCTTCAATTTGGATGGGCAAACTCACCAGGCTGGTCAATCTGCCAACCCTGAGCAGCAGCCGCTCCGCCTCGTCATCGGTGGATTTGATCTCTAGCAGGGCGCCAGAACCGGCCACCAGATGAGGCATCAGGGCTGTGGCTCCGTAACCTAGCTGGCGCCCGGTTAAAATATCTCTAAGTTCCGAGGTTAAACCTTGATGCACCCCCAAAACCAAGGCTTTAGATTCAGGTTCGATGACGACAATAGCTCCCACCGAAGCTCCGGTTATTTCCAGAGCTTGCGACAGGGCCAGTTTGAGCAGAGCGGCCGGATTAGCCATCCGGCCGGCCAGATAGGCAAACGTTGTCAGGGCGATGACCCCAAGGTTACGCCGTTCAATCTCAATGCCGGCCAGGCGCAGGGCAGCGCGGTACCGTTCCAGCCGCATTTGCGCCTTTTTGAGCTGTTCGCGCACAGCTTCTAAACTGATAGGCCAATTTTCAATAACAAGCGGTCCCTCTTGCGTTGAAGGGATAGTAGGGAGAATTTTCATAGGTCACTGTCCACAATTCAGGAAGTGCATATTGGCCGGGTGATACACACCTTACTCCAATATGAAGGATTTAGGAAATTTTTTGCTGCATCTGCTTAATGGTTTCCAGCAAAACTGCCTCGGCAAAAGCATCTTTAGGGATGTAGTCAACCGCGCCGGCTTCTAAGCCGTCCAACACATTTTCGGCCTGATCCAGGGTGGTGAGCATCACCACCGGGATTTGGGCCAGTCCGGGGTCAGCCTTTAATCTGCGGCAGATTTCAAACCCGTTAACATCGGGCAGTTCAATATCCAATACAATTAAATCAAAAGATTTTTGTTGAACCAAATCCAGTCCGGCCAAACCGGTATTAGCCCAGTCTACCCGGCAGCCATGATTTTCTAAGCCTAATTTTAATTTGAGGGCCTGCGGGGCGCTATCTTCTACCAGCAGGATGGAGGCATGGGCGTGGGTCGGCCCATTGTTAACATTTTCTGGCATAGTTGGTCATCCTTTCACTTCAACCATTTCATCAGAGTAATACGGGCTTGCTTGCTATCAAGAGGTTCAATTAAGCTCTCGTCAACCAGTTGGCAGGCCCCGGCCAGATTGCGGCTCAGGCTAGGCCCCTCAGACGTGGTATCAGCCTGGGGAAGATATTCCAATTTGATCAAACAAGTTACTTGAATACCCTGATGGCCGTTGCTTTGGGTATCAGACATGACAATTTCGCCGGTTTGGCCGGTATCCCAAGAAAGCATCTTGGCCAATTCCGAAGCGGCCAGCGAGATGCGGGCCTGGTCGGCCGTGCCAAAACCAATCTGTTTGGCCATCTCGCGAGCCTGCAAGCGAGCCATTACCACGTCTAAATCATTATTTACATATATTCTGCGTGCTGTATTCATAGCGCTACTCCCAGCTTAACTAAGGCCCTGGTGAAATAAGCTTGTGCTTTTTTAGCTGTTTCTCTATTTAAACTTCAGATAACAGTTGTTCCTGTTTATCACTTATTGCAGCCAAGACTCTTTTGAGCGCTGCCACTAATTCATCATCATAGAGATTGGTTGTTTTGCCTATGGTGCGTTTGGCCTCGTTAGAGGCGGCCAGCATCACCCAAATTTGTTTCTCGATCTGGCGCAGGTCTTGCACCTGCCGTTCTAACAGTTCCGCTCGCCGGGCCAGTTGAGCGTTAGCTTGTTGCAGCGAACTGTAATTAGCTTCCCAGGTTTGGGCTTTGGTTTGAACCTCGGCAAACTGGTGTGAGTTGGCAATGGCCTGGGCCACTTGCCGCCCAATTGAAGCCAGCATCCGCTCATCACGGGCCGACCACACCTGCTGCTGTTTTTTGGCCGCCGCCAACACCCCAAACACCCTGCCTTGCGCTACTAATGGTACGGCGGCAACCACGCGCAGCCCTTCCTCTTTTAACAAGGTTCTCACGTGACCCGTATGGAATAACATACTGTCCCGCACAATAGGCTGCTTGCGGCTAAAGGCCATGCCCTCAACGCCGTTGCCCGGCTCTAAGAATTTCATCTCAGAGACATACCGTTCCGACAGGCCCCGCTGTTCCCGTAAAACCAGGCTGCCGCCCTCAAACATATAGCACCAACTGGCCTCGGCCTGGAGCAGGCTGCTGGTCTGGGCCACCGCTGCTTCTAAAATAACGTTCAACTGCAATGTCCCGGCAATCTCATGCGAAAAAGCGTTGAGCAGACCTAAATCGCGGTTTTGATGGATCACTTCCTCTTCTGCCGACATCACCGCCGCCAACAGGTCTTCCAGGTCATCTTTCTTGCTAACGGCGACAGCGGCCTGCCTTTGGGCCAGCTCTCCTTGAAGCTGCGCCTGGCGAGTCTTTAAGCGCAAATTCTCTAAAAATAGGGCCACAATCTGGGCCAGCATCCTTAAGCGGTGTTCCAGTTCTGCCCTGGGCAGCTCAGGTTTGAGGGTGCGGCTGGCAATGACCACTGCGCCTAAAACCTCATCCCCGGTTTGCACCGGCAAACCAAATAGATATTTCAATTTATGGCGACCCAAGAGGGCCTGTTCGGCATTGAGTTGATACGGCTGAGGCTGCAGCCAAACCGTTTGCCCGGAAAGTAGCTGTTGAGCCAGCGGCCCTGTGATGAGATGCCTGGTCACCTCCTCGGGCAAATCCTGCCGGTTAATCATAACCAGATGGTTGGCTTTGCCACTGTGGGGATTTTTCTCATCACCTACCACTAAAAATCCGCCGCTTTCGGCCTCGCATAAAGCCAGGGCATGCGGCAAAAGCCCGGCCAGAATTTTGGCGGTATCGGTTTTTTGGCTCACCGAGGCAATCACCGCCTCAAGAATAGCCACAAAATCATGCTCAAACTGGCCCGGGGCAGCGCTCTGGAGGGTATCCCACTTTTCTTTAACTGCCTGGTTTCCCGGCGAGTAGGGAAACAGGGCTTTACCTACGTGGCGTCGAACTTTAAATTGATGGATCGCAATGCGTTTAGCGTATTCTGGACGGATAGCCATCGAGGATCTCCTAAAACAAGGTGGTGATAGCCGCAGCAATTTTACTGACCGGCAAAATCTGGGCCACTGCCCCCAGTTCAATTGCGACGGCCGGCATACCAAATACGACGCAGCTCTGCTGGTCTTGAGCAATGGTGTAAGCCCCGGCAGCCCGCATGGCCCGCAGCCCCACCGCCCCATCACTCCCCATCCCGGTTAAAATAACTCCTACGGCGGTGTCTTTATACACCTCTGCTACCGATTGAAACAAGATATCGGCGGCGGGGCGCAAATTTTGCACCGGCGGAGTCTGGGTGAGGGTGATTAAGCCGACCCGGTTGACCAGCATATGATAATTATCCGGGGCAATCAGCACCAAACCGGCCTGGGGGCGATCTCCCTGGCGGGCTAACCGAACTTCTAAGGGCGTCTGCTGGTTAAGCCAATCGGCCAAACCGCTGGCAAAACCGGCGGTGATATGCTGCACAATCAAAATTGGGACCGCGAAATTGGCCGGCAAGGCGCGTAGAATCTCGGCCAGAATCCCCGGCCCACCGGTTGAAGCTGCCATAGCCACCAATTGAATCTCAGCACGGCTGCGGTGCTCAGTTGTGACCGGCTCAACCAAAGCGGCGGGTTTTTGGCCGGCTTTGGCTCCCACCCACCGTCGAATGACTTTAACCTCGGACATCAACTTTAACTGCGTGATGAGGGCCTGGTAAACTTCGGGCGGATCATTAACGGTGGGTTTAGCCAGAACCGAAAGCGCCCCGGCTTGCAGAGAGTCAAAGGTAAGGTTGCGCTCACTCTGATTCAGGTTGGCGCTCACCATCACAATGGGGCAGGGCGTCTCGCTCATAATCTGGCGGGTCGCTTCCAAACCATCCAACTCCGGCATATAAACATCCATAATGATCACATCGGGGAACAGGCGTTTAGCCAGCCGAACCGCTTCCAACCCGTTCCGAGCGGTACCCACCACCTGCAACTCTGCCGTACTCTGCAACACTGCCACCAGCAGTTCCCGCGCCACCGGAGAATCTTCAGCTATCAGCACACGAATGGGAGAAGTCCGCTGGTTCATTGCACCCTTTCAGCTTATGAAGGAGTGGAGGGTTGAAAATATTGACAACCTTCCAGCCCGCCAACCTACCATCAACATACTCATACCAACTGCTCAATGGTTTCCAACAAATTGCTCTGGTCAAATCTACTTTTTACAATATAGGCATCTGCTCCCACTTCGATGCCGCGGGCCTTATCGGCCGGCGAGTCCAGCGACGTTACCAAGACCACCGGCAGGTGAGCCAGCCGCCGGTCTTGCCGGATACGGCTGGTCAGCTCAAACCCATCTACCTTAGGCATATTGATATCGGTCACAACCAGGTGAGGCGGTTCGTCGGTAGCCAGCAAACTCAAGGCTTCCTCACCGTTGGTGGCTACCTTAACCCGATAACCGGCCGCTTCCAGGATATTCTTTTCCAGGGTGCGGGTGGTGAAAGAGTCGTCTACCACCAAAACCATCTTTTGCTGCGGTTGGGCATGGCGTTTTGTTTCACTTTCCGGCGGCAAACGCCGCTGGACTCGGGCGGCCAGTTTGATCAAATCTGCCGGGTGCAGCACCAAAATAACCTGTCCAGAACCCAGGATGGTTGCCCCGGCAATGCCGCCCACTCTAACCAACTGCTGCCCCAGGTTTTTAATAACGATTTCTTGCTCTTCAATCAAGTTGTCTACCACTAACCCCAGGCGTTTCTCGGCCACAGCCACAATAACTACCGTTAATTCCGGCGCGCTGCGGGCGTTGGCCGGCAGTTCCAAAATATCTTCCAGCCACACTAAAGCCACCGGCTTACCTTGATATTTGATAACCTCTTTCCCCTCCGCTGTGGCAATAGCGGCCCGCTCAAGGTGGAGCATCCGCTCCACATTAGCCAACGGCACCGCAAAAATTTGTTCGCCTACCTGCACCAACAAGCCCCTTGAGCTGGCCAGGGTTAGCGGCAGGGTGACGGTAAAGGTTGTGCCCTGCCCAGGGGTAGAATTTACAGCCAAGGCCCCCTGAAGCTGTTCCACATTCTGCCGCACCACATCCAACCCCACCCCGCGCCCGGAAATATCGGTGATAATCCTGCTGGTAGACAGGCCAGAAGAAAAAATAAACATCTCAACTTCGGCTTCACTCAATTTCTCAGCCTCAGACCGGCTCAACAGGCCTTTTTGAACCGCCGCCGCCCGAATGGCCGCCAAATTCAGCCCACGCCCATCATCGCTAACCGTAATCACCACATTGTTACCCTGTTGGCCGGCAGAGAGGCGAATCCGGCCTTCAGCCGGCTTACCTGTTTGCTGTCGCTCGGCGGTGGTCTCAAGTCCATGATCCACCGCGTTCCGCAGCAGATGGATCAGCGGGTCTTTAATCTGTTCCAAAACTCGTTTATCTAATTCAGTTTCTCCCCCGCTAATGGTCAGGCTAATTTGTTTAGCCTGTTGACGAGCTAAATCTCGCACCATGCGCTCAAACGTAGCCGTGATGGTGGTCAGCGGCTGCATGCGCACCCGTTTGATTTCTTCATGCAATTCATTGATGATAAGCGACAGCCGCATGGTATCGCCGGCAAGCTGGCGCGACAGCCGGTTCACCTGGGTATTCAAGCTTCGCCACTGCTCCTGAGTCCGCGCCGCAAAATCGGCCAGGTCAACCCTCGGCGCTGTTGATCTTGGCCGAGTCTCAGGCTGATAATGGCTGTTATGGCCGTTGCCGTTAAAACGGCGATAGTTGTGCCGGAACGACAGCCCGGTTTTGTGCCCTTCAGCCAGGGTCGTCTGCAATTGGCGCACTTCCATCAGGCGCTGCTCCGCCCGAATTTTAGCTCCCACCAACTCGCTCACCTGGGCCATGAGTGTGTCTAACTTGCTAACCGAAACCCGGATCGTCTCATCGGATGGAGGATTAGAGATTGGAGATTGGAGATTGGAGGCGGGAGGTTGTGGGCTATTGTTTTCAGGAGCCAAATTTGAACCGGTATTTTGTCTAACATGCAGGCTTTCCCCCCCTGACGAACTTTCCGCTAGAGGAGTGTTCTGGGCCTCCGCCTCATCGCCTCTGCCTGGCTTCGCCTCGTCTTCTGTCGCCCTCTCTTCCAGGCGGGCCAGCAGAGCCAGCACCTTAGCCGGGGGGGTCGGGTCGCCCGCTTCAAGCCGGGTCATCATCAGTTCTACCGCATCGAGCGTTTGATACAGCAGATCAAACAATTCGGCAGAAAAAGTTCGCCGGCCTTCTTTAAGCTGCAACAACACATCTTCCAGGCCGTGCCCCAGGCTCTCAATCGTGGTTAAACCAACCGCCCGGGCTGCTCCTTTAAGGCTGTGGGCCTCCCGAAAAATCTCATTCAACAGAGCCGAGCGGTCAGTCTCAGCCGGCCCTTTCTCTAAAGCCAATAGACCCTGGGTAATCTTTTGAACATGCTCGCTTTGTTCAGTTTTGAAAGTATTAATTAATTGTTTGCGAATTTCTGAACTTAAGCCCATAGGTCATTCTGCACAACTTTACGCTAATTTTACCAAACATCGAGAGAACAATATACCCTAAAAAGAGGGCGTCTTGGAATTTCCTTTAATTTAGTTTGTACCTGGCTATCAAGGCTTCCATCTGCCTGGCCATTGCGGCCAAATCCTGGGCTGCCTTCTCCGTTTGCCGGGTTGAGGCCAGACTCTGCATTGTGGCCTGATTGATGTTCTGCATAGCCAGCGCAATCTGCTCCATGCCGGTTGTCTGCTGCTGCGCGCTGGCTACAATTTGTTGGGCCGCATTGGCGCTCTCGGCAATGCTCCGGGCCAACTGCTGGATGGTCTCCCCGGTTTGGCCGGTCCGGTGCGCCCCGGCATCTACCCCTTTCGTCCCTTCCTCGGTAGCCATCACGGCCGCATTGGTGGCCCGCTGAATCTCGTTGAGAATGCTTTTTACCTGCGCCGTGGCCTGCTTAGACTGCTCGGCCAGGTTGCGTACTTCTAGCGCCACCACCGCAAAACCCTTGCCGTGTTCCCCGGCCCGCGCCGCTTCTACCGAGGCGTTCAAGGCCAACAGATTGCTCTGCGAAGCCAGCTCGTTAACCGAAGCAATAATCTCGCCAATCTGTTGGGTCTGCTCGCTCAAGGCCAGGATATTCTCGGCAATGCCCTCCACCTTTTCCTTAATCTGGTTCATGCTTTCTACCGCATCGGTCACCGCTTGCTGCCCGGCCCGCGAGATGTCCCGGGTACGTTGAGATTGTTCGGCCACCGCCTGGGCTTTGGCAAAGGCTTGCTCCACAATCGTTCTAACCTCGTCAATGGTGGTTGAGGTTTGGGCAATAGCCGCCGATTGCTCGTTGGCTGCGGAAGCCTGTTGGGTAGTAGCCGCCAATATCTCCGTACTTGAGGCGCTCAAATTACTAACTGTCTGCCGGATTTGATAGGTCAGCTCACCCAGCCGTTCTGCCATGCCGTTCAAATTACGGCCCAGGATGGTCAGGGCGTCATCGCCGCCATTTAGGGTGAGCCGGGCGGTCAAATCACCTTCCGCGACACGCTTAACAAAAGCCAGATAATTAGCCACCGTTTGTTCCTGGTATAAGCGGGCTTCTTGCTCGTTGGTCACACGTTGGCGCAGGTGAGCAACCATGCGGTTGATATTATCGCCCAACTTGACCAGGGGGCCATTGACCTCGCCCTTGAGCGTGAGTTGGCCGTCTAAATTACCGGCCTCAACCTGGTCTACAAAAGCAACATACTCCGCTACCGTATTTTGAAGGTTTAGGTTGGCTCTTTGAACCAGACGGAATTGTTCCTCCTGCCCCACCACCAGGTATCGAATGATCACGGCGATAATTACGGCCGCAACCGTGCTAAAGATCAAATTGATGATCAACCCTGGAATCTCAGCCAGGGGAGTGAACCAGGGCAGGGTAAAAATTTTGGGCAGGATTATATTAGCCAACAAAAGCAAGATTGAAGCCGCAATGGGCCAGCGCCCATTTTTGTCGCCCAACCACAAGTTGCCCACAATCATGGTAAAAATGTAACAAATCGTTACGGCAAAGCCAATTTCGGGTACCAAAAATAAGTTAACGGCAGAACCAAGCAGGAACGGCCCCAGAGCCACAAAGGCCCCAACTGTCACCTGTCTGCGGTGGTGGAAGAACGGGTAGATCGCCAGCCCTGCAGTGGCCAGCGACAGCATCCCAATAACCAGCAACAACTGGGTATATGACGGCAATAACAGCCACATTACCGCTGTTGCAACAGTTGCAATACCAACACCATAGGCCGCATATCTGGTAAAACTCAGGGCAAATTGTTCCCGGCGAAGCAAAATTTGGGCTTCAACTTTTTCTTCTATAGATTTGATCATCTCGGCCATAAAAATCTCATTACCTCATCGTTTTAGTCAGTTTCCCGCTTCTCTCCTGCCTTTAGCTATCAAGCCTGTATCTGGCTACCAAAGCTTCCATCTGCCTGGCCATTGCGGCCAAATCCTGGGCCGCTTTTTCCGTCTGCCGGGTTGAGGTCAGGCTTTGCACCGTGGCCTGGTTGATATTCTGCATGGCCAGGGCAATCTGCTCCATGCCCGTTGTTTGCTGCTGTGCGCTGGCCACAATCTGTTGGGCGGCCCCGGCGCTCTCAGCGATACTGCCGGCCAGGCGTTGGATGGTTTCTCCGGCCTGACCGGTGCGCTGCACCCCACTATCTACCCCTTTGGTGCCTTCTTCGGTGGCCATCACCGCGGCATTGGTGGCCCGCTGTATTTGGTTAAGAATTGCTTTGACCTGGGCGGTAGCCTGTTTGGATTGTTCGGCCAGGCTGCGCACTTCCAGGGCCACCACGGCAAAGCCCTTGCCATGCTCGCCGGCCCGTGCGGCCTCCACCGAGGCGTTTAGGGCCAACAAATTGCTTTGAGAAGCCAGCTCGTTAACGGTAGCAATAATCTCACCGATTTGCTGCGTCTGCTCGCTCAAGGCCAGGATATTATCGGCGATACCTTCTACCTGGCTTTTAATCTGGCTCATACTCTCCACGGTTTCAACCACCGCCCGCTGACCCGCTTGAGAGATGTCTCGGGTACGCTGGGCCT
>CAZDMM010000143.1:0-12314 GCA_964505845.1 uncultured Caldilineaceae bacterium | reverse complement strand
GAAAAAACTCTTCTGGACAATGAGAGTGACCATAAATTTGATAATTGGTATAACTTTGGTTATACTATGTTTTATGAAAACAGCCATATCTATTCCCAATCCTATCTTTGAAGCAGCGGAACAGTTAGCGCAAGAATTGGGCATGTCGCGCAGCGAACTTTACACCACCGCGCTTACGGCCTATCTTGAGGCGCACTACAGTGAGCATGTAACCGAGAAGCTCAACCAGGTTTATGCGGAAGAAGCCTCAGCGATTGATCCGGTGGTGTGGCAGATGCAAGTTATAACGCTGGACGGCGACGAGTGGTAATCCAGCGGGGCGACTTGTGGTGGGCCACGCTGCCGGAGCCGCTCGGCTCAGAACCGGGCTTCCGCCGCCCTGTTTTGATTATTCAATCCGATGATTTCAATCGCAGCCGGATTAATACGGTCATTGCGCTGGTTATTACTTCCAATACCCGGCTGGCCGACGCCCCCGGCAACGTTTTTCTGCCCCGTCAGACTACCGGCCTGCCCAAAGACTCGGTGGCGAATGTCTCCCAGGTTATCACCCTTGATAAGAGCTTTTTAACGGAGCGAGTCAGCGCGTTGCCACTCAAGTTACTACAGCAGGTTGAAACGGGATTGCGCCTGGTTCTGTCTCTGTGAACAGCCAAAATTTACAATTATCCCCTATTTTTTCAAAATCAATGGCAAATAATACTGGGGCGGTTCGGCTGCTGGAGTGATGATCGTCGTTATAGCAGCCGTACCGGCCGCCCCAATATTCCCATCGGCGCTGACATAATAATCGCTGTTGATGATAATTTGATTGGTGGTCACGCTGAAGGTGCGGGTCAAGCTTGCCCCAAAAGCCAGGCTGGGAATCGTCCAGCTGACGACATTGCCCACCAGAGTCCCGCCGCTGACGTAGTTGGCCTGGGCCGGGAGCGCATCGGTGAGGACGAGGTTGGTGGCCAGACCGCCACTGTTGCTGACTTGGAGAGTATAAGTGATGAGGCTGTTGGCCGAGGCGGAGGGTGGCCCGGTTTTAGCGACGGCCAACACGGGGCTGATGGTGGTGACAACCGTCACCGTTCCACCCGCGCTGACGTCGCCATCGGCGCTGGCGCGGTAATCGCTGTTGGTGATGGTTTGGGCGGCGGTTACGGTGAAGGTGCGGGTCAGGCTGCTGCTGATGGGCAGAGAGGCGACCGTCCAACTGACCACACCGCCCACCGGAGTGCCGCCGCTCACCCAGGCGGCCCCGGCCGGAAGGGCGTCGGTGATGACTACATTAGTGGCGGTGAGGTTGCCACTGTTGGTCAGTGCCAGGGTGTAGGTGATGGGACTCTCGACCGTGGCCGTGAGGGGGCCGGCTTTGGTGAGGCTAAAGTAGGGACACTGCACCCGCGTAACCGGGCCGAGGTAGGTGGCCCAGACCTGAGGATCAAGAGTCACGAGGTTAATTTGATAGGGCGGACTATCCAAAATAGTGACCCGCGCAAAGCCGCTGATATGATAAGCCGGAGGCATAAGAGGGAAGCCATTACTAAAGTTATCCCAGACAGGGATAATGACTTCCTGTCCCACCAAGGCCTGTATCCCTCCTATCACACCGCCGTTATTATTGTTACCTGGCAGTGAGGCAACATAATCACCAGTATCGAGAATGTGATCAGTGAAGCTGAACGGATTAGTATAGTTGCTCAGGGAAAGGTGAGGATATTGCAATTCAGTCTGTAGGTCAATTGCATTAAGCCACAGTGGATCCCAGGCCAGCCAGCCTCGCTCATTGCCCAAGGCCAACTCTGGATGTGCCCCTCCCACAATGTCAATGATAGTAACGCCTGGGGTAGCGGTTGCAACTTTGGTTTGCCTGACCACAAAAGGGTATAACACGCAGTCAGGGCCAGAGAGCAGCGTGGGGGCAAAGATTCTCGCCGGGGTTGAGGAATCGGGTGAAGCCTGGGCCATAGTTGGCGAGGCCACAACCCCAACAAATAGGAGTAGGTAGGTAAAAGCCAGGAGCAACAAAAGAGAACATTTTCTTCCGATGCGCTTCATACGGCTGCTCCTTCCGCCAGCGGCGGCTGCGCCAGATACCAGTCACAATTGTAATAGTTATCCAGGTGATGGGCATAAAAGCGATAGCCCAAATTGGCGGCCAGAGACAAGGGGAGTTGAATCCGAGCACCGAGCAGCCGTTTGGCAATGGCGTAATAGCTGTAGGTTTGCTTCCAGGCCCACTCGGTGCCGCGCAGCAATTCGGCGGGAGTGAGGCGCTGGGGGCGGTAGACCACGTGCTGGCCGTCGTAGAGGGTCCAATCTTCGCTCAGAATCCGGCCCTCGGTTTTGAGGCGCTGGAACAGGGGTGTGCCGGGGAAGGGGGTCAGGATGGCGTAGCGAGGCAGGTCAAGGTGGGCCGAGAGAGCAAAATCTACCGTGGCGGCAAAGGTGTCGGCGGTGTCGTGGTCAAAGCCAAAAACAAAACAGCCCTGGATGCCGATGCCGCGCGCGTGCAGTTCTCGCACCACTTCGTGATAGTCTTGACGCAGGTTGAAGGCTTTGTGCGTTTCGGCCAACGCCTGAGGCGAGAGGGACTCAAAGCCCAGCAGCAGGCCGCGACAGCCGCTGCGGGCCAGCAAATCGAACAGATCAGGGTGGCGGATGACGGTGGTGGTGACCAGCCCGCCCCAGGTCAATTTGAGCGGGATGAGGGCGGTGAACAACTCGCGGGCGTACTCCACATCGGCGATGAGGTTCAAATCCAAAAAGATGAGCCGCCGGGCACGCATGTGGCGGATTTCGGCCACCACCTCGGCGACGGGGCGCTGCAAAGGACGGCGGCCCCAGGCGGTCGGCACGACGCAAAAATCGCAGGGGTGGACGCAGCCGCGGGTGGCCTCGATGGTGTGGGTGATGGTAAAGCGGCTGCCGGGCAGCAGGTCGCGCCGGGCCAAGGGCAAACCGGCCAGGCTCAGGCCGGGCGACTGGTCGTAGCGCGGCTGCATCCGCCCGGCTACAAAATCGTGCAGCAGGCGAGGCCAGCTTTCCTCGGCGTAGCCCACCACCACCGCGTCGGCGTGGCGGGCGGCTTCGGCGGGCAGCAGCGTCGGGTGGACGCCCCCCAGGACGACCGGGATCCCTCGCCGCCGGAAGTAGTCGGCCAATTCGTAGGAGCGCGGGGCCGTGCCAGTGATGGCGCTGATCCCGATCAAATCGGCTTCAAGGTCGCGGTCAATTTCGCTGATGCCTTCATCTACGAGCGTCACCTCAGCCTTGATTTCCGGGGGGACGAGCGCGGCCAGGGTGGTCAGCGTGAGGGGCATGTAGCGCAGCGACTTTTTCCAGATGCCGGTGCGGTGGCGGTACAGCGGCCCCCGCGGCGAGATGAGAGCGATACGGAGGGGTTTTGAGTTAGGTGATGTAAACATTGAGTTTCTTTCAGAGGGAACTAAGGGAAGTGAGGGAACTTGGGAGTGGTTATAGTTTCCTCAATACAAATTTGCATAAATCCATAACAATTTGGAATCGAGGCTTTAGCCGAGACAAGACCCACTAAACTCGGCTAAAGCCTCGCCTCCAGGCCAATCACTGCACCAGGAACTTTGCAGCAGTTAGCTTACTTTTGTCAGATAGAGATAATTTTAGCCCGTTTAGCCCCCATAAAGCAAACGCTGTGACACAAAGTAAAGCTCCCCGGCTTCGGCCATCGAATAAAAAAAGAGGACTGGATCTATGGCATCCAGCCCTCCACTCCTCCCCTAACCCCCTTATCGCCGCCGGACGCGCCGGGCGGTGGAGCGAACCAAATCGCCATTGCGATTGGATGTCTGCGCCTGGGCCTCATCCTGAAAGGGTGCGCGGCGCAAATATTGACGATGCACGGCCTTGTCTTCCAGAATAGCGATGTTGATGGTTCCCGTCACGGTGCCGCCGGTAGTGCTGGCGGTGGCGTGGATGGTGTAATCGCCGGGGACGACCACCCGGCCAAAGTCGTCGTAGCCGTTCCAATACAAATTTTGCTGGCCGGCCCCGCGATGGCGGCGATGCAGTAACGTGGCAATCACATTGCCCCGCCCATCTTTGACCTCCACGGTGGTGCGGGCCGGTTTTGATAGGTCAATGCCGATGCGCAAAAAACGGCCTTCTTCGGGTAGGCCGGGGCGGAACATGCCGCTCTCGGCGGAGAGCACCAGCGCCACCGGACGAGTCAACATATAAGCCAAAATCAGCAGCAGCGGCAGAGAAATCAGCACCGGCACAAAATAGACCGACAGGCCGGGCAAATTGCGGGCCACGCGGGCCAGTTCCGATTCCGGCGGGGTCAGCTCAAAACGGAGGCGGCGCTGCAATTTGGTGGTATTGCCGGCCTGATCCTGGGCCACCACGTCCAGCAAATTGTCGCCGCTGAGCAGGTTGACGGTCGTCTGGAACTCGCCCAGGGAGCTGACCGGCACTGTTTTGCCGCCCACCAACACCGCCGCCCCGGCCTCGGTTTTGCCGATGATCTGCACTTCCTCTTGCTGAAAGGTGGCGCCGTCGTCTACATTGACCGACAGGCTGGGCGCGCTGCTTTTGCGGTGGATGATGATTTCCTGCGAGGTCACATTGCCCACGTCGTCGGTCGCTTCGATGCGCAGGATGTTGTCGCCCTCTTGCAGAATCACCTCCCGCTGAAATTGGCCGTCGGCGGCCACGGTCGCTTCCTGACCGTTCACCTTCAAAGAGGCCCCGGCCGGCACCGTCCCGCTGACCGTAATCAGGCTTTCTTTGGTCCAGGTATCGTTGCCGGGTGAGGCGATGGCAATCTCTGGCGGCTTGGTAGCCAGGATGATTTCACGGGAGAGGGTCGCCACATTGCCGGCCGGGTCGGTGGCGGAAATCTTGAGGAGGTTGGAACCTTCGGCCAACTGCCGCTTTAAGCTAAAACGTCCATCGGCATTGATGGGCACAATCTGGGGTTCCCCGGCCACCTGAACAACGGCGTCCGGGTCGGTCAAGCCCTCAATGGTCAGGCTGGCGTCGCGCACCCGGCTGGTCTCATCCAGGTTAGCCAGCCGCAAGGTGGGAGGTTTGGTATCCACCACCACCGTCACACTCTGCGACCCGGCCATGACCGTACCTTTGCCGGTTACCTCCAGGCGGTAGGGGCCGTCGGCCACCGTTTGGCCCAGGTTATCCCGGCCATCCCAGGCGGTGACGTGCTGGCCGCGCGTTTGAAACTCATTAGTCGCCAGCGTTCGCACCAGCACATTATTCTCATTAAAAACCTGTACCGACACGTGGGCGTCTTCATTCAAAGTATAGCTGAAATTGGTGCTATCCTGGGCTTGATCGCCATTGGGCGAGATGAGGCTGGGCGAGGCTTCGGCGGAAATTTTGGGGATGCGCAGCCAATCGCCAATAAAAGTGACCCCCAACAGCACCGCAACCGCGCCTACGGTAATGGCGGTGGCAATCGGGCCAAAGCTTAACCCCCGGCTGGTGGCACGACGACGAATTCCTTGCTTGTCGGTTTCAACTTGTTCTAATCTAGCCATCGTACTGCCCTTTAATCAATCTCTAGTTGGATCAGCCCTTTGTCTTCCCTGGGCGGTTCCCATTCTGGTAGTTCGCTGGAGTGAGGCACACGGACAGGCTGGCGGGGACGGTCAAGATGATCGAGTTCAGATGGATGAGTCGCTCGGCGCGAACGCCGGAACAAGCGCAGCGGGCCGGCCTCGTCGTGCTGTTCCGAGGGCCGGCGAGTCCAGATATTTTGGGCGGGGGCGACCGGTAGTTCCAGCGCCTCGCGCAGGCTGTACACGGTTGTCCCCACGACGATAACCACCACTAACGAAAAAAGCGGCCCGGTCGGGTCGCGCAGGGTGGCCAGGGTAGTTTCAGATATGGCTTCATGCAGCCAGTAAGGCAATCCCAGGTGGACGCCCAACAAAATCAAGCCTCCCCCGGCAGTGACAAGCAAAATTGACCAGGGAGCGCGGTACTTAACCCATTTGCGGGCGGCCAATGACCCCACAAAACCGGCGGCCAAAGCCCAGCCAACAATTTGCAGCAAATTGTAAAGAACGACCCCCGACGCCGCCGAGAACGGCTCGACTAACAGGAGTAAGGTTTGGAGCGAATTGGCCCCTTGAAAACGGGCCGCAATGCTCTGGGCCTGGAGCGAATGACCGGCCAGGCTTAACCAGTCAATCTCCAGCCCGGCCATGCCGGCCAAAATTTTGCCCCACAGGGCCGCCAGCGCCCCCACCCAGGCCCCGCGCGCGCCGCCCCACCACAGCCCGGCCAAAATCGGCGCCAGCCAGTGCAGGTGATATTGGGCCAGGATCATAATCCCAAAAATCAAGACCGAGGCCCCCAGGTAATGCACCACCTGGCGCTGGCATAAGGCGCTGAGGGCAATAAACAACACGGCCAGGTACAGGTTGATGGTAAAAATCGGGTAGGCCAGGGCGGTGACAGCCAGGATATAAGCCGCCAGCGGCCAGCGAATCCCCAGCACGGCCAGGGCCACTCCCACCACCCACACCCAATTCTCCGGGTAAACATTCAAGTTCAGCAGCGCCAAAACCACAATTCCGGCTAACCCCAGCGAGGTAGCCGCGCTTTCCAAAATAGCCTGGTAGCGACGATATAGGTTATGCGGTCCTCTCAGTGTTTGAGCAATCATGCGAATGGGCGAATCAGCGAATCAGCGAATGGTAATTGGAGATTGGAGATTGGTAATTTCACTCCACAATCCCCACAAGTAAGCAAATCGTAAATCGTAAATCGTAAATCGTAAATCCCTATGCTAGTTCCATTTGCCGCAGGCCGTTGTTCCGCATGGGATAAATCGGTTGGGGCTGAGGCGGCTCGGAGGCCGGGCGGGCGTGAGTTCTGGCCCACTGGCGCAGGGCGGTAATTTTGGATTCCATCGTTTGCGAGAGCGGGATAGTGTTCTTTAAATTGCGGAACAAATCCTCGTCGGTCAGATCTCGCTCGTTTTCAAAGGCGTCATACAGGCCATCAATAATTAATTGCTCGATTTCGGCTCCACTGAAACCTTCCGAAGCCACCGCCAGTTCATTTAAATCATACTCCAGCGGGTCCCGTCCCCGGCGGGCCAGGTGAATAGCAAAGATTTCGCGCCGCTCCTGAGCCTGGGGCAAATCCACAAAGAAAATCTCGTCAAAACGACCCTTGCGCAGCACCTCCGGCGGTAGGGCCGAAATATCATTGGCCGTACCGATGACAAAGACCGGCGAATTTTTCTCCTGCATCCAGGTCAACAGGCTGCCAAACACCCGCGCCGAGGTACCGGCGTCGGAGGTGCCGGCCCCGGTGGCCCCGGCCAGCCCTTTTTCAATTTCATCCAGCCACAGCACGCAGGGCGAGACGCTCTCGGCCAGGCGCAGGGCCGTGCGCATATTCTGCTCCGACGAGCCGACCAGTTCGCTGAAGACGCGGCCCAAATCCAGGCGCAGCAGCGGCAACTGCCACTGGCTGGCCACGGCCTTAGCCAGCAAACTTTTACCGGCCCCCTGCACGCCCAGCAGCAGCAAACCCTTCGGCTCCGGCAAACCAAAACGGCGGGCCTTCTCGGTAAAGGCCATGCCGCGTTTGCGCAGCCACTGCTTCACCAGCCCCATCCCGCCGACGTTGGCAAAACCTTCCACCGATTCGTAATATTCCAACACCTGAGAGCGGCGAATGAGCTGCTCTTTTTCGGCAATGATGACGCCGAGATCAAGCTGGCGGCCCATCACCAGGCTTTTGGCAAAAACGTTCTCAGCCTCGATGCAAGTGAGACCCCGCGCCGCGTTGAGCACTCGCTCCCGCTCCTCTTCGGTCATCTTAAGCTGCACCCCGGCAATCTCCCGCGCCGAGCGCACCACTCGATCCAGCGAGAGTTCCAGCTCATCCAGCGTGGGCAGCGAGTAATCCAGACCGGTGATGTCCTTCTCCAGGTCGGAGGGGAAGCGCAGAATGGGCGAGAGAATGATGAGTGTTTTGCGGCTCTCTTTGAGCTGGTTGGTAATATCGCGCAGGCGGCGCACCACCACCGGATGGTCGGGGCCGCCGCGGCTGTCATCCAAAAAGGGATGGAAATCCTTGAGCACAAAGATGGCCGCCTCCTGGGACTGGGCCACAAAATCCAGGGCGTTGAGCGGGTCACGGGTGGAGGGGTCAATCACCTCCGGCTGCACCACGTCCAGCGGATGGATGCCGTTGGTCAGCGACCAGCCGTACAGCTTTTTGCGCCGGTCAATGGCTACCTGGCGCAGCATGTCCTCAATGCGGCGCTCTTCCCAGGAAACGATGTAGATGATGGGATACTTGGCCCGGGTCAGGATATTCAGTTCATCAAGACGCTGCAAAGCCGACATAAGTTTAGTGTCATGTGTCCGGTGTCAAGTGCCCTAACCGACTACTTACTCCTTATAATCTTACATAATAACATTACATAATGACTATAACACAATTAATTTTTGTTGTCAATGAAGCTAAAGAGAGATGTCGAGGGGAAACAGCTAAATTTAGGCTTGTAGGACAAGCTGACAGCTTGTCCTGCAGGCCCGCCCAAAAGGGGATTGACCCGGCCTATGAAAAGTGCTATGATATGAAATGTAGAAGTAAGTAGTTTAACAAAATAATGAGCAAGTCCTGGATTCACTGGCGAGGACGGCATGGCTCAATTTATTGATTTACCAGAACGAGGGGGCCTGGCAGCCACAACAACAAGCGGCTGAAATGTCCCCTTTTTGATTCAGGAGTAATCTCATGAAGATTGCGCAAGTTACCAGTCTCAAAAGGTTTTTGAGTGAGCGGATACTCGGCCTATCCAAAACTTCCGTTCCAGGAGTGCCAACGCTGCGCTTTGGCCGACAAAGCATAGCTGTGTCACTCCAGCGGATGGCTACCTTGATAATCGGCATAATTTTGTTGATGGCGATAAGCAACCGCTCACCGAGTCAGCCGCCGCTGGCCCAGGCCCAGGCGGGACAAACTACCGTCACCATCACCTCCATCACCATCGCCACTCACCCCGTCGACTCCGCCCTCACCTACTACACCAACCCCACCTACAACATGCCTTACGCCAAACTCGACCGCAGCAAGTACGACAGCGGGCGCATCATCAACCGCACCTTCACCCTGATTGTGTTGGAAAACGATTACCTCAAGGTCAGCCTGCTGCCGGGGCTGGGCGGACGTATCTATCAGGCTATCTTCAAGCCGACCGGCAATGACATGTTCTATCAAAACCCGGTGTTGAAGCCCTCTCCCTGGGGGCCGCCGGAGATGGGCTGGTGGCTGGCCGCCGGCGGCATGGAGTGGGGCCTGCCGGTGGAGGAACACGGCTATGAGTGGGGTATCCCCTGGGCCTATCAAATCACCGACTTGGCCGACGGCGTGATGGTGGAGGTGTGGGACAGCACGGCCTCGGATCGGCTGCGGGCCAAAATCGCCATCACCCTGCCCGATGGCGCCGCCTTTTTCCAGGTTTCCCCCACCATCGAGAACCCCACCAGCCAGCCCATTGATTACAAATTCTGGCTCAACGCCATGCTGGCCCCCGGCCCGGCCAACCGCATCAGCCCCCGTCTGCGGGTTGTCATGCCCACCAGCGAAGTGACCGTCCACTCCACCGGCGACCGCCGCCTGCCCGGAGCCTGGACCGCCGCCGGCTGGCCTGTCCACAATGGGGTTGATTGGAGTTTGCTGGGCAACTGGCGCGAGTGGTACGGCTTCTTCCAGCGTCCCCGCGCCGCCGGGGATTTTCAGGCCATTTATGATGAAGGCTACGACGAGGGCGCCGTCCGCACCTACGACAGCCGCATCGCCCAGGGGGCTAAATTTTTTGCCTTTGGCAACGGCCCCAGCGCTATCTCCCCCGATCTGTACACCGACGACGGCTCCAGCTATGTGGAGATGCATGGCGGCGTCGCCCCCACCTTTGCCGATACCCGCCGCCTGGAGGCTCACACCGCCATCAATTGGCAGGAGCGCTGGTATCCGGTGGCCGGGCTGGGCAGCCTCACCTGGGCCAACGACCGCCTGGCCCTGTACCTGGAAGACGCCGCCGACACGACGCGCCTCCACCTGGCGGTGACGCGCCTCACCCCCAACGCTCGCATTTTGTTATTACGCCGCAGCAACAACGAAATTTTATTTGACACACGAGCTTCCCTGCAGCCGGGCCAGCCCTTCCACTCGCCCGCGCTGGCGCTGCCCAATTTGACCACCGCCGACATGGCCGTGCTGGTGTACGATGGCAGCGACGCCTTGCTGGCCGCTTACCAGTATGGAGGCGGTTCGCCCTTCACCCCCACCCCCGGCCCCAGTCCGACTCCCAGCCTCAGCCCGACCCCCAACCTCAACCCGGTCTGGCAGGGCCGGCTGCTGCGCACCGTGCCAATTCAAGGCTGGTCGAGCATCGCCCGCATCTGGGTGAGAAACAAAATCGGCCTGCCGGTCGTCATCGCCAGCGAAAGCGGCAGTTGGCGGGCCACCGGCACCGTGGGCAGCAAACCGGAGTACGGTTCCGACGCCCTGGAGTTCGCCCCGTTAGCGCCCGGCGTTTATATTATTACTCCTCAAGGCTTGAACACCAGCTTCCGGCTCAACCTGACGGCCAAAACCATCGCCGAAGTGCTATTTGAACCGGTCAGCGCCACCATCACTCCCAGCCCATCGGCCACCCCCAGCGCGACCCCCACCCCACCAACCCCGGCGACCGCCAACCCCACCTTCACGCCCACCTCGACGCCTACCCCGACTCGCACCGCCACCGCTTCGGCCACTTTCACTACTACACCCACTTCCACACCGACGCCCATCAATCCTTCCGCCTGGGCGGGGCGAATCCGCCGGGTAGCGCCTATCACCGGTTGGTCCAGTGTGGTGCGCATCTGGGTCAGCGGGCAAAGGCAGCTTCCGGTGACGCTGGCGGCGGCCAACTGGAACTGGCGAGCCACCAATTACACCGGCTCCAAACCGGAATACGGCCCGGACGCCCTGGAATTTGCGCCTCTGGCCCCCGGCCGCTATATGATTACCGTGCCCAATTTGAACGCCCGTTTTGAATTCGATCTGCTCTCCGGCGCCATCACCGAGGTGCTTTTTGAGCCAACCGCTGTCTCGACGCCGACGCCCACCCCCACGCCTTCCCCGACCTCAACCGCCCCCCCCACCGCAACCGTCACGGCGACTTCGTCGCCCACCCCCGGCCCCACGCGGACCGCCACCCCAACCCTACCTCCGGTAGAGACTGCCACCCCCACCCTGCCTCCGGTAGAGACCGCTACGGCTACGCCCACCGCTACCTTCACGCCCACCGCCACACCCATCCCCACCCCAACCCCTCCGGCGGCAAGCTGGCATGTGCGCGTGCCTAGCAACATCACCCTGCCCGGCAACTGGTTTGCCGTCATCCGGGTCAGCGTGGAGGGGCTGCTGCGCCAGCCGGTGCGGCTGACCATCGTCACCACCGATGCCAACCCTTACAGCACCACCTGTCTGACCGGCAGCAAGCCGGAGTACGGCCCTTACTATTGCGAGTTTGCGCCCCTCATCCCAGGCCGCTATACTATTGCGCCAGAGGGCCTCGACGTTTCGACGACGATAGATGTCGGGCGCGGCGGCGTGGCCGTTGTCATCTTTGAACGATATTGAATTACCCTAATCCGAACGAGCCACCTTCGGTCAAAGAGATTTTTACCACAGAGACGCAGAGACACAGAGAGAAAAGAAAAAATTAAAAACTCTGCGCCTCTGTCCCCAGGACACCCGGAAGGGGTGTGTCTCTGTGGTGTACCTTTTTCGTTGAAGGTATCGTTTTCAAATGGGGTTGGATTGCATGGACAAACGTAAACAGACCGGCCGGCGCGGCGAAGAGTTGGCCGCCTGGTATCTGCGGCAAAAAGGCTATACCATCGTCGAGCGGAATTGGCGCTGCCCGGCGGGCGAGTTGGATGTCATCGCCCAAGATGGCCCGACCCTGGTCTTTGTGGAGGTGCGCACCCGGCAGGGGTCGCGCTTTGGCCGGGCCGAGGAGAGTATCACCCCGGCCAAGCAAACCCGATTGATTGAACTGGCCCAGACCTATTTGCAGGAGAAAGCTGTCCCCCCGCAAGCATGGCGCATTGACGTGGTGGCGATTCAAATGGAAGGCAGCCAGCCACAGATAACCCATTTGGAAAATGCGGTGGGGTGGTAAAGTCATCTCTACCTTCCCGGAAGCTGAAAGAGCTTCCGGGAAGGTGAATTTAGACGCCTATTCTTGGAGCACTATGTTTGCACTTTTCATGACCAGCTAAAAATGGTACGCAGATGACGCAGAT
>CAZDMM010000142.1:4715-12339 GCA_964505845.1 uncultured Caldilineaceae bacterium | reverse complement strand
AGGCCAATGAACGTAACACTGAATTGTATTTAAGTGGACAGCGTCATTATACCATAATAATTTAAAAATGGGAAGGGGTAAATTTGACAAATTTTTTGATTTTAACCCAATCTTTACGGCTAAAACGGTTAAAAACTGAAATAGCCGGAATGAGAGGGACAATCAGGAAAATCTTCATATTTATTAACCCACAATATCCCCAAAAGTTGCGATTTTATCCCCAAAAGTTGCCCTGTTTTTATAGAAATATCCACAGGCTCACCGCTCCGGTGAGGGTGAGGGCTTGGGAAGACTGCTCTTTAGCCAATAGTAAACTGGCTAAAAAAGGGGGCAAAATTTCCAAAAAAATGCAGAATTTGAGCTAAAATAAAAAGCCCGGTCAAGGGGAAGGCCGGGCTTTTTAGCAGATGTCGCTGCCTGGTTACTCTTCACTTTTACCGGCGCCGCCCAGCATGCCGCCCGGCAACTTTAAGAGCTGCTGCAGCACCTTGCGCTTTAATGAGCCTTTGGGCATATTTTCCACGCCTTCTTCATAGGCCCCAATGGCGGCAATATATTGGCCTTGTTTGGCGCGGATCCGGCTAACAGCCTGCCAGACATACATGGCCATCTCGCTTTCACCCACTTCTTCCAGCATGGCCGCCGACTGCTTGTAGCTTTCGACCGCTTCCTCAACCAACCCCTCGGCTTCGTAAACTGAGGCGCGATTGCCCAGGGTTTGGGCCTGCCCTTTTTTGTTTTGCAGTTGGGTAAAAAGCTGCATGGCTTGATCCAAAGCCCGGTAGGCCGCCGGAAAATCTTCTAGCTGTTTGTAGGTGACGCCCAAATCGTTATAAATTTCGGCTGCCTGCTGGGTTTGCTCACCGGCTGCCTGCAGGGCTTCTTGCAGCTTTTGCAGCGCCGCTTCGTACTTTTCCTGGCGAAAGAGGGCCACCGCCTGTTCATGTAATTTTTTGCTGCCTGGGTTGGTCATGGGGTCTATCCTTGTGAAAGTAATTTGGTTTTGCCGGCCGCGCTGGCCGGCAGGGGTACGCGCAGTTGTACCAGCGTGCCCCGCTGCGGCAGTTGAACTCGAGAATGAATTTGCAGTTCCGCTTCAATTAAATGCGCTCGCTCACGCATGTTCAGCAGTCCCAATGAGCCTCGTTTATCGTAGCTGGCTTCCACAGCCGCCAGGTCAAAACCTTCGCCGTCGTCTCGCAGCGTTACCAGCAAATGGTCATTTCTTAACTCAAGGGCCAGCCAAATGTTACGAGCATTGGCGTGGCGCTTGATGTTGTTAATAGCTTCCTGGATGATGGAGAAGACGGTTCCGGCCACGGTAGGATCAAAATTAACATGCCGGACCGAGGTGAAGTGGATGGCAAAACTCTCTAACGTGCGCAGTTGGTTGACATATTCAGCCAGCGCCGCTACCAGGCCCTGCGTTTCCAGCACCACCGGGCGCAGCTCAAAGAGCACATTGCGGGCATCGCGCGTGGCTTGGCGCACCAAGTTGCGTAAGGCGTTGATCTCATTGTTAACGGCTTCGGGTTTGACTTTATTCAGCCGCTCCAGGTGGTCAAGGCTCATGCTAATGGCCGACAGCAGTTGGATGGGGCCATCGTGCAGTTTGCGGGCCAGCTCGCGCCGCACATCTTCCTGGGCTTTGATGATATGGTCTCGTTCCTGGCTAACCTGTTGATAGAGGCGGGCATTTTCAATGGCAATGGCCGCCTGGGCCGCAATGGAACTCATCATCCGGATATCCTCGTCTGAAAAACCATCCCCGGAATATTTGTTGAGCACCTCCAACACGCCGATCACCCGGCCTTTTATTTTGAGCGGAACCGCGGCAATAGACTGCGTTAGAAAGCCGGTACGCACATCTACCCGATGGCTAAAGCGCGGGTCAGACCGGGCGTCGTTAACAATCACCGGGTAGCCGTTTCGCGCTACCCAGCCGGCAATACCCTCATCCAGTGGAATGCGCTGTTGGCGCAGCAAATGGCCGCTGGAGCCGTGGCTAACCTCAAAGACCAGTTCTTGCTTTTCTTCATCTATTAACATCAAAGAGGCGGCCCCGGCGTCTATCACATTGGCCGCCAGTTGCATGGTGTCTGCCAGCAGTTTGTTGAGGTCAAACGTGGTTACCAGGGCCTGGCCTACCTGGTGAAAAACTCCCACCTGGTTGAGCCGCTGTTGCGAGGTTTCAAAATCGGCCATGAGCGAGGCCAACTGGCCGACCCCGCGAGTGACCCGGGTCAGCAGGCTGCGCTGCATGTCGGTTAGCTCGGCGGCCGGGGGCAGAACCAGGCTTAAAGCCCCAACTACCCGGGTATCGCGCAAAAGGGGGATGTTAGCTAAAGTGAGCGAACCACCACTTAAGGCGGCGGTAGAAATCGGCAGCGTTTCGACCGGGGAGATATTCCATTGGGCGTTGTGGAGGCGTTTGCTCAGAACCGCTTCCCAATGTTCAATGCGGCGCAGGGCTTCGGGCCTGAAGGCGCCCGACCGAACCCGGCGGGTGAGGTGGGTATAAAAAAGAAGAGAGCCTGCTTCAGCCCTGACCATGCGCACCAGCATGTTGAGGGCTTTGCGGAGCAGCGTGTCCAGGTGGCGGGTCGCCACTAAATCAAAAAGCTCATCAATGACCGAGTTTTTGGGAGCCTCGGCAGGTTTGGCCGGAGAAGGTTGAACGCTCATTAATGTGCCAGGCGCTTAATAAGTAACTTCCAGTAAACCCTCAGCCAGGCTGCGTAAAGTTTCGGCGGATAGATCGCTTAAACGCATGGCAATGTTGATGTAAAGAGAGTTAGCCGGATTGGCTAAAAACTCTCTGGTTTCTTTGGGCAATTCCGAGAAGCGAGCCAGTTGTTCTAAACCGACGTGGTCGCCATTTTGAGGGGCCGGAATACCCTGGTCAACAAAATAATCCAGGGAGACATTGAGAACAGGCGCTAAAAGCTCCAAATGAGAAAGCGGAATTTCAACGCTGCCCGACTCATACGCCTCGATCTGGCTGACCGGTACTTGCAAGAGGTTGGCTAAATCCTCTTTGGAACGCCCGGCTTCGGTGCGAGCCTGGCGCAGCAAGATGCCGATAATACGCTGGCGCAAAGCCATGGCTTCAACGGTGGGGAAGGGCCGTTTCTCCGCTTCAATGGGATCATTGGACCAGAAGTAACTGATGGGCACATTAAAAAGCAGCGCCATAACTTCTAGTTGGGGCAAGGAGGGGTCACGCTGGCCCAGTTCAAGCTCCGAAACCACCCCGGCGGGTACTCCCAGGCCCTGGCCCACTTCGCGTAAGCTCAGGCCCGCACTCAGGCGGGCATGGCGAATCCTTACCCCCAAGATTTTACGACGCAAAAGCGCCTTTTTTAGCTCTGCTGCATCTGGCATAGATATGCCCCCTTTCGTTCTTAAGGAGCATTATAACATAAAATTTTGGGTTAGACAACGATAATGAGCTTGAGTTGCGTCTTGGGCTACTTCTGCTAAAATCGAACCGTATGAAGTTAATGGTTAAACCGATATGACAAACACAGATGGTCGGCCTAAAAATCTATGGCAGCGGCTGGATGGCCCCCTGAAGGTGGGTTTAGGCTTTGCCGTGTTAGGGATTATCTTGACCATCGTCGGCATCTTGCGTGACCCTACCACCCCGGCGACGGCCTGGTCTTTGGGAGTCGGCAGTTTGATCGCCGGAGTCACCTGGGGGCTGGTTAGTTGGGCCATTGCTACGGCTGCCGTAGAGGTTGAGAGCGACGTGGCCAGGGCTGAGGCCGAAGCCAGGATAAGCAATCAGGGCGAATGAGCCGGAATCGGGTGATTCTGACCAGTTTGATCGGACTGGCGGGGGCGGTGCTGCTAACTGCCCTGTGTCTTTTGGCAATGGTTTGGAATCTCATCCCGCCGTTGGTCACCGATACCGTCTACGCGGCGGGATTGCTGCTTTTCCTGCTGTTCTTCTCGCTGGCCGAAATTCCGGTGATGATTGTGGGGATGCGCCGCATTGCCGCCAGCGCCAACCCTAAAGCCAAATATGTGGCCTTGCTGGTCAATGTAGGTTATGTGTTGTTTGCGGCTGTCTATGCCGCCCCCTTTATCTTGTTGACCGGCTGGTTGGGCGCGGGCACAGCCCTGGCCGCCCTGAGCATAGTCCGCTTTGCTTCAGCTCTCATCTACTTGCCCAACAAGTGAGCAGCCCGCCAAACCTTACCAAATTTACCATTTCCCTCAGTTCCTTTAAGATCTATTTTTCCAGGATATTAAAAACAATGCTTAATCTCAATGATATTCAGGCTTTGATTATTGACATGGATGGTGTTTTATGGCTGGATGCCACTCCGCTGCCCGGCCTGGCTCAATTTTTTGATTTTTTGCATGCGCGCGGCCTCGCTTATGTGCTGGCTACCAACAATGCCAGTAAGACTCCGCAGCAATACGTGCAAAAATTGGCTAAATTTGGGGTTGCCATTCAGCCCGACCGGGTGCTAACCTCACCGTTGGCTACTGCTTACTATTTAAAAACCAAATTTGGGGCCGGGGCCAAAGTGTACCTGGTAGGGCAAGAAGGTCTGCACCAGCCCATGCAAGAGGCCGGATTCACCATCTTAACCGACCTCAGCCAGAGGGCGGATGTGGTCGTAGCCGGGGTAGATTTTACCCTTACCTATGAAAAATTAAAGTACGCTACCCTGCACATCCAGCGGGGCGCTCAATTTGTCGGCACCAACGGCGACGTGACTTTTCCGGCGGCGGAGGGCCCCTGGCCCGGCGCAGGCGCCATTCTGGCCGCTATCGAAGCAGCCACCGGGGTCAAACCGGTCACCATCGGCAAGCCAGAACGATTGATGTTTGACATCGCCGTAGCCAAGATGGGCAGCCAACCGGCGCAGACCGCCATGCTGGGAGACCGCCTGGAAACCGACATCCTGGGCGGCCAGCGGGCCGGCCTCAAAACCATCCTGGTCACAACCGGCATTGACAACGAGGCCACGATTGCGGCAAAGCATATCCACCCCGATGCTATTTTCAGCGGCATTGACGAGTTGGCCGCCGCCTGGGCCAAAACCTAGTCATAAGAGCGCGTTTCTTAAAAAAGAAATCGGGTTTGGGTCGGGCTGCGTAAATTTTGTATTAATCTTGTGTTAGAAATTTCACGGAAGTCTTGACCGGCTCTCATTTTATGATATAATATAAGTAGATAGTCGAAGCGGGGCCAACACCTAAACAATAAAGTTGGGTTGTGCTATGTGGTCCACATCAGGACCCGCCGCCCACAAAAATTTTTATAAACAGACCCCTTGCTTTCTCACAACGCCCTTCTGAATTCAGAAGGGCGTTGCTGATTCTGTACAATTTAAACAAACGTGGCAATCTGGGCCAGCGATTTTTTGGTGATGGCCGGCACGTGGGCCTCCTCGGCCGGGTAGCCGACCACCAGAATCAGGTAGGCCCGCTCATTGGCGGGGCGATGCAGAATCTCGCCCAAAAAGTTCATGGGGCTGGGCGTGTGGGTTAGCGAGACCAGCCCGGCCCGGTGCACCGCCGTAATCAACATCCCCGTGGCAATCCCCACCGACTCTGACACATAATAATGCTTAACCTTGCGCCCGGCGGCGTCAAGCCCGTAATTCTGGGCAAAGATGACAATCAGGTAGGGCGCAATTTCCAGGAAAGGTTTGTGGGCATCGGTGCCCAGGGGGGCGAGCGCCTCCAGCCATTCCTCCGAGGCGCGCCCGCTGTAAAACTCTCGCTCTTCGGTCTCAGCGGCTTCCCGGATTTGGCGCTTGACCGCCGGATCTGTCACCACCACAAAATGCCAGGGCTGCATGTTGGCCCCGCTGGGCGCAGTTCCGGCGGCCAATAGACAGTTTTCAATCAGGTCGCGCGGCACGGGGCGGTCAGAAAAATCGCGCACGGTGCGCCGCCGCTGCATGTCGGTGTAAAACTCGGCGGCCCGCTGCTGCATCTCCGCCGGCGGATATTCCCGGTATTGAGATAAAGGGAGCATAGTTTGCATAATTTTGGACTCCGATTTTAATAAGTTGGAGGTATGGAAGAAGGGAGGTTAGGAAAATGCCAGTCCTCCAGACTTCCACCCTTCACCATGAGGCAATACGGGGCGCGAAAAAATGCTCAAACTGATTCACGATAAAGTTCTTTGCATCGCTCACCGGGGGGCGTCGAGTTTGGCCCCGGAGAATACCCTGGCGGCGGCCCGTAAGGCGCTGGAACTGGGGGCCGATTTGTGGGAATTGGACGTCAGCGTGACCGGCGATGGCCAACTGGTGGTGCTGCACGATGACTCCCTGGCCCGCACCACCAATGTGCGGGCGCTCTTTCCTCAGCGCAGCCCCTGGCTGATTTCAACCTTTACCCTGGCCGAGGTGCAAACCCTGGACGCCGGTTCCTGGTTTGTGGAGAGCGATCCCTTTGGCGCGATTGCCGGCGGCGCGGTCTCTCCAGCGGAACAAGCCGCCTGCCGGGGCGAACCCATCTCTACCCTGGCCGAAGCCCTGCGCTTTACCCGCGCGCACGGGTGGCGGGTCAACGTGGAAATCAAAGCCCTTATCCCACCGCTGGAAAACTTTCCGGTGGTGGAGCGAGTGGTGGCGCTGATCGAGTCGCTTGATCTGGTGGAGTCGGTGCTGCTCTCCTCGTTTGAGCATGCCTACATGCGGCAGGCCAAGCGGCTGAATCCGGCTGTTGCCGTAGCCGCCTTGATTGATGAAGGGCAAGCCTGGCCGGCCGACCTGAGCCGGTACGACGCCATCCATCCTTACGCCGGATCGGTTGATCCCGCCCAGGTTCAAGCCGCCCGCCGGGCGGGAGTGGCCGTCAACCCCTGGACGGCCAACGACCCGGCCGAGATGCAGCGCCTCATCGCCGCCGGAGTCACAGGCCTCTTTACGGATTTTCCGCAGCGGCTGCTGGCGCTACGAGGGTGACTCTTCCCCGGCGCTTCCGGCCTGATTGGCTTCACGTTCCAACTCCTCCAGCAATTTCAGGTTCAAGTCACGGGGTGATAGATGAGGATATTGCCGGCGCAAGCGTCCCCGCTTCAACCCAACGGCCAGTTCACGGCTATCGAGCATGACCTGCAGGCGTTGACCGGGGGCAAGCTGGCCCAGCAACCGCATCTGGGTTAAATCTACAGGATCAAAATCAATCTGGCTCATTGTCGTTGTGTGAAGTTGATTTTAGTGGAGATAGGGCGTTAGGCCAAATCCGCCTGCCCTTGGAGGGTCAACCCCAGACTGAGATGCAGCGCCTTATCGAAGCGGGCGTGATGAGTATCTTCACCGATTTTCCGCAGCGGCTGCTTTCAGTGATTAAACGTGTTGGTGAGTGAGTAAAATTTGTTCTGGACTACTCACCGCTATCCGCCGCGCTTGGCTTTGTTGAGTCAAACGCTCCTTCCCTATTTGCCCCAAAAAGTGTACGGGTTTTATACGAGTTTGTAGCAGCCATTGTTTTTAGCGCCAAATTGCCGTCTTGCACACCTGGGGCCAGCAAATCGAAGAACACCTTCATCTGCACTGCATCGTGACCGGAGGCGGGTTAAGCCTGGATACCCTGACGGGCACAGGTGGGCGCAAATGGGTCAAGCCCAAAAGCAACCATTATCTGCTCA
>CAZDMM010000142.1:0-4705 GCA_964505845.1 uncultured Caldilineaceae bacterium | reverse complement strand
CTGCTCAATGTGGTCGAGTTGTCGGCGGCGTATCGGGACAAGCTGCTGCCGGGGATCGAGCGGCTGGTAAAACGACAGGAGATTGTCTTGGCTGATGAAGCAGCGGAAGCAGCCTTGAGAAGCTTGCTGACGGACCTGCGAGCCAAGAAGTGGGAGGTGTTCATCAAACCGTTTGCCGGGCCGGAGGCAGTGACGGAGTACCTGAGCCGCTATGTGCATCAGGTGGCGATCTCCAACTACCGGCTGGAAAGCATCGCCAAGAGGCAGGTACGCTTTCGTTACTACAACAACCGGAAACGGACGGAGGTGGGTGAAAAAGGCAAAGAGAAAATATTAACCGTGACGGGGGAGGAGTTCATCCGCCGTTTTTTGTTACATATTTTGCCGGCGGGCTTTGTCCGTATTCGCTATTACGGCTTGCATCACTCAAGCGCTCGCAAAGAGAAGCTGCCCCGCTGCCGGAGGTTGTTGGGTCTGCCGGCGGCTTTGCCGCTTATTCCCCAGTTGAGCCTGCTGGCCTGGTTGGAACAGGTCCTGGGTGAGGCAGCCGTAGACCTGTGTCCCTATTGTGGGGCGCAGGGCAGTTTGTTCAAACGAGCCGAGTTTGAGCGGCTGCCCTGGCTGGTAGCCTTGCTCCTGAGCCTGATCAGCCAGCCGACCCGCCAGGGGGTCTGTCATTGAGACCAGGTGAGGAAGCGGCCCGCTCGTCGGGAAGGGACAAGTGCGCCGGCAGGTCGAAGGCGGGCGGTTTGGGCCGGCTGGCGAGGCTTAACAATAGGGCTGAGGACGATCAAACCGGCTAAATCTTGGGTCCTAACCTGAGGTTCTGGGCCAACTAAACAGGGATACGGTGGAGCAACCCCCATGTACCCCGGTTTCCTCGAACTAGTCGTTGAAGCCGACACCTGGACATCAAGAATGACCACCCCTATTTGCTGGCTTAGATGAGGGTGGATGTATCTCTGTGGGCTTGACCCGGTGCGGCTTAACTCATTGTTCTGGGTAGTGATCCGACTGCGACAGGTACTAATGCAATCCATCGTCCGGCGTCCCGGTTGAAAGCCATTAGAACAGTCTAGAAAATCGCTTTCCCAGATGGGTTCAAGGAGCATCTTAAGGGCCATCTGGACCACTCGGTCTTTGAGGGTTGGGATGCCCAACGGTCGTAGTTTACCATTCGCTTTCGGTATCCAGTGACGGCGGACGGGTTGGGGTTGATAGGTTTTAGTTTTTAGTTCGGTCTGGAGGTCGTGAATGAACTTATGTTGTGCCGTTTCATCAGGTAAGCTTTGACGATTTACCCCATCAATTCCGGCAGTTTGACTACCTGTATTGCTTAAGGTTGCCATTAACGCGGCGGTTAGCCATTCTTCCTGACATATCAAATGGTACATATCCCCAAACCGATGTTCCGGTTGGGCTTGTGCTTTACGGGCGAAACTTTGTTGTGTTTTGCAGATGTCATTCATACGTCTACAGAATGTTCCTTTTCAGGCTCTGCTTACTCAAGTTTCTCTCCATTCCCTGTGGTCCTTCGCCCTGTGTTGGCCTTTCGCCAACTCTGACTACTATGACCACTCCGACGCCCTTCCACCCCTTCAACCGCAGCTAGTCCAGCCCATTCCTGGACCGATGGTCGGGCCTCCCACGTTCACTGTTTGATACACTGCGCCGGAGGTTAGGTCTCTCCTGTACGCCCCTCCGCTGTCTCCTGACAGCGTCGTCCGTGGCCGCTGGCTTACACCTCTTTAACCATTGTCGGTTTACCCTCGTAAACGGGCTTTTCATCGGTTTCCATGCGACATCCCGACTACCCAATGACTTCCACCCCATCTCCATCAGTTAGCAGAGCGTTGACCCTCTGGACGCTTCTGGCAGAGATTTCTGTTGTGACCATACTCCGACTTAGGCTCGCGGTCTGGGGGTCGTGATGGAGTGCCGCCCCTTCCCACTTATTCTCCGGGCTTCAGACGAGTTCTTGCTCCTTGTCTCCCGCCTGCCGGATCAGCCTTGACCCCGTTGAGGTACGCGGTCAATCCTACGGGTTATTTATATTTCATTGCCTCCTTTCTTTAATTTTACCGTTCAGATATTATCAAACAGCGCCTCGTGGCGCACCGCAGGCGGGATCGGCGATGGTTTTTTGCGGTTCCGGGCGGACGCACTCGACCATGGCTTTAATGAGAGCGCGGGGGGTGAAGTATTGGCCCGCGCCGCTTTTGGTATCTTCGGCGTTCTTTTCGAGCAGCCCCTCGTAAATGTCGCCCTTAATATCCGCGCCCAGCAGCAGCCAGTTTTCGTTATCCACCATGTCAATGACTTTGAAGAGCATGGCCGGGGCTTGAATCTTGTTTTGGGATTTGGTGAAGATTTGGCCGAGCATGCCGGGTTTCTGGCCCAGGGCATGGAGCAGGGTGACGTAATGGCCTTCCAGTTCGGCCCCTTTTGTGCCGCGCAGGCTGTCCCAACTGTACTCAGCAGGAATATCAATGGGCCGGTTATAGGGCGGTTTGGCGTACTCGGCGGCCATTTTGAGGAAGATGAGGTAGGTTAGTTGTTCCAGGTAATCGCCGTAGCTAACGCCGGCATCACGCAGGACATTGCAGAAGCTCCAGACTTTGGAGACGATGGCGCTGGTTTGGGTCACGGGTTTCTCCTAGGGTTAGACCTATCAGGTTTTTCAAACCTGACAGGTCTTGTGGTCAATCAAAATCCTCGCCAATCAACGGCGCGATTTGCGCCAGGTTGATGGATGCTGAGCCGCGTATTTTAGTTGACGCGAACCTGGTGTTAGACGTACTGGCAAAAAGAGAACCCCACTATGCCGTCTCCGCCGCCGTCTGGGCGCTGGCCGAGCAGGGCCGGGTCAAGGGTTTGTTGGCGGCCCACACTATCACCACCCTGCATTACCTGCTGGCCAAACATCTGGGACAGCAGCAGGCCAACCTGAACCTCACCAAGTTGTTGAAAGTGTTTGATGTCGCTGCCGTAGATCGCGATGTTATCCTCCAGGCCATGAGCTTGGGCTGGAAAGATTTTGAAGATGCGGTACAGATGGCAGCCGCGTTCAATACCCAAGCGCAATACCTGATTACCCGCAATCCGAAGGTTTTTGAAGATAAGTTGGTTCGGGTGTTACAGCCGGGCGACCTGCTCGCTCTGTTTTCAACTTGACTCTTTTTAACGCAAAAGTCGCTACAGGCGCAAACGGGTTTAAACGTTTGCGTCTTTGGCGTTTTTTGCGTTTAAATATATCGTACCTGGTTTTGCATCTCTTCCCAGGTGACGTGGTTGAGGATGAGGAGCAAGCGCCGCACAATTTCGTGAGGGGTATGACGGGCAGCTAAAATAAGGCCGTAATGGGTTTGGCCGGCCTCAAAGTAAGCGGCGGCTAAAGCCTCAAAATCGGCCCGGTTGTGGGTCAGCAGGGTTTTTTGGTGGCTGACGGCATATTCTCATTGGGCCACATCGCTGCCACCCAGTTGGCCGGCGTCGCGCGTGGTTTCGGCCACAAAGCCGTAGCCGCGCAGGATATCCGCCACCAAAATATCAACATCTTCATCCAGATAAAGCTCAATGAACAGAGGTTGACTCACGCGGCTGCTCCGGTAGGATCATTAACTCGTCCGGGATACGATTGCGCTCGATGTGGGCGTTAATTTCAGCCTGGTGATCGCTGTAGTAGCTTAAGGCGTTAAACACCTGGGCCAGCGACAGGTGAGGCAGGCGGCGCGGAATATCCTGGGGGTCAACCCCCTGCCGCCAGATTTCCACAATCGCCCGCACCGGCGTGCGCGTGCCGATAATGATCGGTTCACCGCTTAAAATTTCCGTGTTTTTGACAATGTATAAATGTTCGGTCTGTTCAAACATCGTTGCGCTCCTTTATCAAGGTCGCTTATCATTGTACAGGCGATGCTTTTCTCCGCCAAACCCACCCGGCGGGCAAAGCGGTTAGGCCAGACCTGACAGGTTTTCGCGCAGCGTACCTATCAGGTCTTTATTCATTGTCTGTGTGTTGGTGTTCGTCATCGGTTGTTCCAAGCCAGACCCTAAAGGTTTTGAAAACCTTTAGGGTCTAGTTACGCCGCCAGCGCCTCGTTCACTTCCTCAATAAGGGTATCCATTTTCTCGCCAAACAACTGCCATATTTTAGCCAGGCCGCCCTGGGCGTCAAACGGAGCGGAGTCGAGGTCGTCCCGGTCAAAGCGGATCGAGGCGGCAATGTGCTCTTTGATCATGCGCAGCCAATCCATCTGGGCTGGGGTAAAGTGCTCGGCCCCGGCGTTCTTTTGAAAGACCTACTGCTTGAAGAAGGCTCTGGCAGAGAGGGCTAACACCCTCTATACTGTGTAAACGGCTGTAGAGAATGAGCCGGACATCTTGTAACGTCTCGCCTTTACTCAGCAGGTGGGCGGCGTTGGTAAAGCGGCGGCTCAGGGCACGTAGGAGGGCGTCGTTGGGGAAGTGCTTTTGTCCCGCTCACAGGTCGGCTTCGGCAGCGGCAGCGCTGCGGGCGTGGCTCTTGGCGGCCAGGTAGCGCAGGTCGGTAATGGTGGCGTAGAGTTCGTTGGTCAGGCGGGCTGCGCTCAAGTGGTAAACCAGGTGGTCCCAGAGGTAGGGTTCGTCCGCGGGTAGCTCAGCCCAAGATGACGGGGATTCGCCCCCCTCTAATTCCCCCCGGTGGGGGGAGGACTTTCCAGCT
>CAZDMM010000141.1:0-12349 GCA_964505845.1 uncultured Caldilineaceae bacterium | reverse complement strand
AACGCCACCCCGGCGAGCGCCGTCCGGGGGCCAGCCCTAACAGAGCGGCGGCCAGCAAAGGTAAAGCAGCCGCAATCAGGTACAGCGAGGCGGCGCCTAAGGTGTCCATCAAATAGCCGGCGCTGGCAAAGCCGACCATCCCCCCTACCCGGCTCATGGCATTGAGCCAGGGCAGGCCCTGGCTGAGGGCCGCCGGGGCCAGCAAATCGGCGGCCAGGGCCGGAACCAGCGAGCCGTTGACGCACATAGCCACAAACAGCAGCACCGAGGCCAGCCAGAAGTGCCACAACTGGCTGGCGGCGCTTAAGGTTAAGGCCCCGCCAGCCGCCAGCACATAACCCAGGATCAGGAAGCCTTTGCGGCCCATCCGGTCTGATAAGGTTCCGATCAACAGGGTAACCGGGATCGTGATCAGCCCGCCGACGCTGGCGGTGCTGGTTACCGCGCCGGGCGAGAAGTGGAGAGCCTGCATGGACAGCGACATGCCCAGGCGGCTGAGGTAGGTGGCGGTGGCCGACAGCGCCACGCCCCACAGCAGCAGGTAAAAGGTTCCCCCTAACTGTGGGGGAACGCCCTCTGTCACTCCAGGCGCGGGGTCTGGCCCGGCGGCCGGCTTGTATTCCAGCCCCAGGAGGCCGATCATCGGCCAACCGGCCCAAACCAGGCCCAGGCCGGCAAACATCAGGGGGTAGCCCTGCCAGGTGACTAATTGGCCCACCGCCAGGCCGCCGATCACGGCGGCTAAGGGAAAGGCCAGCCAGGTGAGGCTAAACGACCTGCCCCGGCCGCCATCCTCAGCCGACAGGGCGGTAAAAACGCTGACCAGGGCCAGCCCAACGCCGCCGCAAAACCAGGTAATGGCGGTTAACAGCACCACCTGCCACAAGGCTGTGGTTTGCCCCAGCAGAACTACCGCCGGCAGCCCCGCCACCCCCGCCCCAATGAAGAGCCTCCGGCGTCCCCAGCGGCCGGCCAGCCAATCCGTCAACATGGTACCTACGGTGATTGACAGGTAGGTCAGGGCCAGGTAGGCCCCAACCCCGGTGGAAGTTGCCCCAAACCGGCTGGCGTAGAGCGGCAGGATTGGCAGCAGCCCCATGCCGACAAACCAGACGACGAAATTACAGTAAAAGAGGTAAAGCAGTTGTTTGTTTTTCATTTTGATGAGCCAGCCTTGATCGGTTTTCCTCGTCGCTTGATGCCCGGCTGTACCTTGCGATTAAGGCGCTGTCGCCCACAGCCATTAAGCTTTCTGCCCATATGACAGGGCTTCCCAGGCCTCGTCTCTGAGTTTGGATAGGGCTATCAGGTGCAGCAAGGTTTTCTTTAACTCGTATTGTTTAGCTTCAAGCCCGGCGACTCGCTCTTGAATGGCTTCGACGGCGGCGTTGCCGGTCATCATTGCCTGGACTGCGGCCACTTCGGTCTCAATTTCAAAAAAACGTTGGGTTAATTTATTGCTCATAGTTGGTGATCTCCTTTGCTCTTTTAAGTTTAGCCGGCATGGGCGGGTTGCTTGAACAGTTCTTTATCCAGGCGGCGCAGAAAGTCGGTCGCAACCGGCATAAGCTGGGCCACGTGCCGCTCCTTCATTTCCAGGTTTGACCAGGCAAACTGTTCTGCCCAAAGCCGGACCAGTTCAAAAGGGGCCGGCGTCGTCTTATATTCCAGGGAGTGGGCCAAGAGGGCAAAGCCGTACCGGTGCAGAAATAGTTCGTCAAAAAGATAATCGACCCAGGCCGGGTACTGCCGGGCAAAGGCAGGGTAGACGCGGGCAATAGCCTGGTGCAGGACATAGCGCCGGTAGGCTTGTTCCAGCCAGCTCAACCAGCCTGGCCTGTTTTGCCCAAAGCGATAAAGTAAAGAGGTGGTGCTCATTAAAAGATTTTCCTTTCTGGTTTTAGAGTTTGACAGGCTATTGGCCGCTATTGGCCCCACTCAGGAGACGGAGCCACTGTTCGCGGTTCCAGCCGGGCTGTGGGGTGCGGCTAAAGCGGCGTCCGGCGGCAAACAAGATACTGGCCAGCAGCGCTGAGACGGTTATCCCGACGAATAAATTACGGTTAAGGGTCATTTTTTAGCTCCTTTTCAAAATAGATTGGTTTGAACCTTGTAAGTACTATCAATCAGGTCTTTAGCTTTACCTGGCGTTCAAGGCGCTGAGGGCCAGAGCCATCAGGATAAGAAAGACGAGGGGCGCCATCGCCGGTTGGGTGAGAAAATCGAACAATTTACCTTTAATTGACCTCAATAAATCTGGATGTAAAATCATTTTTTGCTCCTTGTGTTGGCGCTATTTAGCCGATTGCTTGAAGTGATTATGCCTTTACTATAGCGGCTGGCCGCACCAGCAGCGTACCAAAGAGCGTTCCAGAAGGCGTCCCGGCTGTGCGCCGGGGCGCTTTTTAACCGGCTCGGCCCGGATAGCCAGGTCCGGTGCATACGGCATGTTCAAAGTTATCCGGCAAACCTTCCCGGAAGCTCGTACTTGAAGCTTCCGGGAAGGTTTGCCTTTGAACATGCCCTGTCCGGCGCAAGAGGTGATTGAAATTGCCCAAAAAGACCTTTATAATGCCTTAAAAAAGCACCTGGATTAGCTTATTGCCCCCGCAACGTCACAAGGGAGTGATAAACATGGCAGCCGTCGGCAAGATTGGAGTTCGGCAGAACTTTTCAAAAATCAGGGCCTACTTTGCTAAAACGTTAAGGTTTAATCCATTGCCCGGCAGTTTTTCTGGCAGCCAGGGCGACCCGGATTTTTTAGCGGCCAAAATTGCCAGGCAGCTTTTGCCCTGGCGTTGGCCTCTGATGGCCTTGTTAGGGTTAGTTATCCTGGTTATTGAAATAGAAGAGCACATCTTTTACGATGCTGAACTGGCCGATTACCGCTTTGATGCTGCCTTTGTGCGGGAGATCATCCTGTATGTCTTTTTTATCCCGCTCACCGGGGGCATCGTTCTGGAGCTAATAGATCGCCTCCGGTTAGACCGCCATCACATTACCCGCCACCTGCATCGCCAACAAGAGTTAAATCAACAACTCATCAACATCCTGGAGTGGGATGAGTTGACCAATCTGTTAGTGCGTTTTCCCCGCCGCATTGCCCCCTTTACTGATATTTTTCTACTGGTTTATAACCGCGAGCGTACCCGGCTTGAATTGGCGGCCGAGTGGCGTGAGCCGGGCAGCCAGACCGCGCCCGCCTTCAGAACGCCGGCGGCCGATTGTACCCAGATACAATCCTGCTCGGTTCCCTCCCTGGCTCCTTGCCGCTGTGCGGGCCACCAGGCCAACACCGCTCAAGAGAATTATTACTGCCTGCCGCTGGTGCATGGCAACCGGCCGATAGCCTTACTCCACTTTTACCTGCCGCCCAAGTATTCGCTCACCACCTACCAGGTAGCCATTCTAAACGGTTTGGCGCCGTCAATGGCCCTGGCGCTTGACGGCCTGCGGCCCAAACATTTGCTTACCCAGATTGAAGCCACCGAAGCCGAGCGGCGGCGGATTGCCCGCCACCTGCACGACACCTTGGGACAGCACCTGGGTTATCTGCGCCTCAAATTGGATCACCTGACCGGCGGGGATGTGCTGTGGGAAATTGCCGCTCTCAAACAAGAGCTGGGGCGGATGCGCGATATCGCCAACGAAGCCTATGAGCAGATGCGGGGCACCCTGGCCAGCCTGCACCCCTCTTATTCAACCGACCTGGCCACGGGGCTGCTCACTCAAGCCAGGCTGGTGAGCCAGCAGGCTCACTTTGAGGTGGCCCTCAGCAGCGAAGGCCAGGCTCGTCTCATCTCCCCGGTGGTGCAGCGGCAAATCCTCTATCTTTTCCAGGAAGCTCTGACCAACGTGGCCCGGCATGCCCAGGCGCAGCAGGTAAGGCTCAAGTTGCAGTGGTTAGAGCAGACCCTCAAGATCACCCTGGTAGATGATGGGCGTGGTTTTGAGCCGGCTGTGGTTCCAGGGGTAAACCATTTTGGTTTGGCCATTATGCATGAGCGGGCCGAAGAGATCAACGGGCGGCTTACGGTCATCTCACGCCCGGAGGCCGGGACAGAGATCATCCTGGAACTGCCGCTTGGCCCAACCCGCTAGGTTTTCTCACGGTTTGGTTTTAAGAAACTGTTTGAAAAGCCGGTGGTTTAACTGCCCGGAGGCCGGTTTTAAGAGGCAAACTCTGAGGTTAACAGCCGGTTTTGCTCAGAATCGAGCCTCCGGGCAGCTTGTCACCAAGACTCACACGGGTTAGTTTATGGTAGATGACACCTCAAATAAACCGATTGGCCGCCAGCTTAAACAAATCACCGGCGGCAGCTTATGGCAAACCCTCCAACTGGAGGGGTGGTTTGTTCTGTTAGACCTGGCCCTGCTGGGTACGGCTTTACTGCTCATCTTTACCGCGCATAAAGTCCTCTTTTTCCATATCATTTTTATCTTGCTAACCTTTGGGGCCTTCTACTGGAATTTTAGAGCCTTTGCCTTACGCGCTGTTTTTTGGGTAGCCGTCACCACCATTGTGGTGGCTCACACCATTTATGTGGGCGAAACCCAGGTTGAAGAAATCATCGAGATTCCTTTGCTAACCTCGATTCTCATCCTGGTGTTTGCCATTGCCGAGCAGCGCAGCCGGGCCAAAGAATCGCTGCGGCAAACCAACGCCGAGTTGGAAAGCCGGGTGGCCGAGCGCACCGCCCAACTGCTCAAGGTGAACGCCGAGCTGACCCATGAAATTGCCATGCACCAGCAAACCGAGATCACCCTGCGAGAAAGCGAGGAACGCTATCGCCGCCTGGTGGAGCTTTCTTTTGAAGCTATTGTTATCCACAGCGAAGGTAAACTGGTCTATGTGAATCCGCCCGGCCTAAAACTGCTGGGCGCAGCCAGGGCGGCAGAACTCATCGGCAAATCCATCTTTGAAATTGTCCACCCCGCCTATGTGGATGTGGTTCAAACCCGGGTGCAGCAGTTAGAGGAGGGGCGAGGGGTGCCTCTGGTTGAAGAGAAGTTTATTCGCCTGGATGGTATGGAATTGGATGCGGAGGTGGCGGCCATCCCGATCAGTTACCAGGGCCGGCCGGCGGTGCAAGCCGTCATCCGCGACATCAGCGCCCGCAAACGGGCCGAGGCGGAACGGGAATATCTGCTGGCGGTTGAGCGGGAGCAGCGCCTATTGGCCGAAACGCTGGGCGAGGTTTTTTTGGCTTTGACCGCCCAAACCAGCCGCGAGATGGTTTTGGATGAGATCCTGCACCAGGTTCAGCGGATTGTCTCTTACAGCGCCGCCAATATTATGACCCTCCAGCGCGGCAGGCTGCACATGGCCCGCCATCAGGGGTATCATCTGTTTAGCAGCCGGGAAATCATGCCTAACCTCAAACAATCACTAGAGGATTTTCCACTGGATGCCCAGGTGATTCAATCTCGCCAGCCGTTGGTTATCCCCGACACGCAGCAAAACCCCCATTGGGTCATCACACCGGAGTCGGCCTGGATCAGATCATTTATAGCGGTGCCCATCTGCCTGCGCGACAGCGTGCTGGGCTTACTGCGGCTGGACAGTGATACGCCTGGTAAATTTTCTTACGAAGACCTGAAACGATTGCAGCCCCTGGCCCATGCTGCGGCGATTGCTTTAGACAACGCCCGCTTGTATGATCAGGCCCGCCAGGAAATTGCCGAGCAAATCATGCAGGCCGAAGCCGAAATTATTCAGCTCAACCAAAAGCTGCTCACCCTGCAGGATGCCAGCGCCACCATTGCGGCCAGCGCCCGGCTGCAGAATGTGTTGAACATTATCCCCAAAGAGATGGCCGGCCTGTTAAAAGTCAACGGGTGCTATATCCTGGAATGGGACCAGGCGGCCAACAAGGTTTCAACCAGAGCCAGGTACGGCTTTACCGACCACTGGACGGACGCCGCTTTTCAATTGACCGATTATACCTTAATGGACCGGGCTTTGACGGCTCGTCTGCCCCAGCAGATTACCCAAAGCCAGCATGGTAATTATCGGGGTGAACTGGCCTATATGCAGGCGCTCAATCTCAAAACCCTGCTGCTGGTGCCGATGGAATTCCAAAATCGCAGCATCGGTTTGGTCCAAATCATGGATGACCAGGCCGAGCGGATTTTTACCAATCGGGAGATTGGCTTAATCCAACTGCTGGCTAACCAGGTAGCCAGCGCTATTGAAAGCAGCCGCCTGTATGAACAGCTACGGCAAGAGATCAATGAGCGCACCCAGGTAGAAAAGGAACTGCGCAAGGTAGCTACTAAAAACCAGGCCATTCTGGATGCCATCTCCGATTCAATGTTTTATTTGAACCACGAGGGTAAAATTTTAGATTACAAGGTGATTTCTCCCCACCATGCCATTCCCCAGGTGCTGCCGGGAGTCAGCCTGGGCAAATATCTGGATGACCTCCTGCCGCCCAGCCTGGTGGATTTGCTCCTTCATCATTTACACGAGGCCCTTGAAACCAACACCATGCAGGTTTTTGAGGGCGAGCTGCCTCTGCCGGACGACCTGCTGTATTTTGAGGTGCGTTTGGTGGTCAGCGGCCAGGATGAAGTGTTAGCGATTGTGCGGGATATTACCGAGCGCAAAAAGCAGGAAGTTATTTTGGAAAAGGAGCGGGCCAAAATTGCCCGCGATTTGCATGATTCACTGGGGCAAAGCCTGGGCTATTTACACCTCAAATTGGATGAATTGGCCCACAAAAACGCCCTGCAAAAGATCATCGGGGTGCAGCAAGAACTGGCCCGCATGCGCGATGTAGCCAACGAAGCCTATGAACTTGTCCGCAATATGCTGGCGGCAGCCCGTCCGGCCAACTCCACCGACCTGGCGACCGCGCTGCTGGCCCAGGCCAGGCTGGCCGGCGACCGCGCCCGCTTTAAGGTGCAGCTTGCCAGCACCGGCCAGCCCCGCCCCCTCTCCCCCATTGCCCAACACCAGATTCTCTATATTTTTCAAGAAGCTTTGAGCAACGTGGTCAGGCATGCCAATGCCCACGAGGTCAACTTTAACTTGCTGTGGGCCGAGGATATGTTGACGGTGATCCTCTCCGACGATGGGTGTGGTTTTGAGACCAATACCCCGCGCGATGATCATCATTTTGGGCTAGATATCATGCAGGAGCGAGCCGAAGAAATCAACGGCTTTCTCTCGATTTCTTCGGAACCTGATAAGGGGACGATGTTAACGCTGCGCCTGCCCCTGGATAAGGTGGCTCAACCGGTGGCCGAGGCGGGTACAACTTGAGCGGGGCCGGAAAAACCGGCTGCAATTTTAAGATTCTAACCAAATTCATGTAAAATTCATATTAAATTTATACGAATATTAGCCATGATTTTGATATAATCTAGCATTAATTTGCCAATAGGTTTGCCACGATCCTGACTCTTTAGAAACTGTCTGAAAAGCCGGTGGTTTAGCTTCCCGGAGGCTGGTTAATAGCCGGTTTTGCTCAGAATCGAGCCTCCGGGAAGCTTTTTCAGACAGGCTGTTAGAAGATTGCCTATTGGCATGCCCGCGCCGTCCGAGCTGCTTCCATTGTTGTGGTTATAACGACATGAAAATAAAACTTAAGGTTATGAGTAAGGCGTTATGCGAATCTTACTTGTAGACGATCATATTCTCTTTCGAGAGGGCCTGGTCAGTCTTCTCAACAGCCAGCCCGATCTCGAAGTGGTGGGCGAGGCCGGTTCGGTGCATGAGGCCATCAGCCTGGCCCGCGAGCTGCAGCCCGACCTGGTGTTAATGGATTTTGGCATGCCTGACGGCACCGGTTTAGACGCCACGCAAGTCATCCTGGCCGACCGGCCTGAAACTAAAATTGTCTTTTTAACCGTGCATGAGGAAGACGACCGCCTGTTTGCCGCTATTCGCAGCGGCGCCAAGGGCTACCTGCTCAAAAATGTACCTGTCACCAAGCTTTTAGCTTTTTTGCGCGGCATTGAACGGGGCGAGGCAGCCATTACTCCGGTTTTGGCCAGCCGGATTCTGGAAGAATTTTCACGTTTGAGCACACCGCGCGGCCGGGAGCGGGTTGAAACCGGCGAGTTAACCACCCGAGAGCTGGAAGTGCTCAGAGAATTGGCTTCGGGGGCCAGCAACCGGGAAATAGCCGATAACCTGGTTATCGCCGAAAACACCGTTAAAAACCATATGCGCAGCATCCTGTCCAAACTAAACCTCAAAAATCGCCGCGAGGCCGCCCACTTTGCCCGCCACCAGGGCCTGGCCAAACCCTTCTAACCGCCTCTCTTCATTCATATTTTCTCCCCAGAAAATAGCTTATCCCGCGTAGGGCAGCATCCCTGTGCCGCCCGCCGAGGCATCCTCATGCCTCGGCGGCGGGCTTTTCATCGTTGGTGGTGAAGCCGAGGCTTTGATCCGTTGCTTTTTTCACAGAGTATTAGCCTGTTAAAACCTGGGTACTAGTCTATCCACCCCTGAACTGGCCTTAAGATAGTTCTTTTTTAGTCGCCGGCAAAGGTTCAGAGCTATAGACCCCACCGTTCCATCCTTGATAAAATGAGGGCGTGTTCTAATCAGCCCGCCTCAAATGCCATGCTGCGTTTCTTCCCTATAAAAACCTGGTTCCGGTAATCGCTTTCCGATGATGAGAGGGCCGGCGTCTGACCTGGTAAACATCCGGGCGTGCTTATCTTTACCCTGCACAAGCGCCCGGCTGCTTCTTATGCTTGAGAGAGTCTTTTATCAAACCAGTCACAGGAGGGAGCCAATATGCATTTGCAAACGCACGCTAGAATAGGCAGGTCAGGCCAGAGACGAGGCCGGTTGAGCCGTCTCCTCTTGGCTTTAACCCTACTGCTGCTGGTGCTTGGGCTGCAAACTTCGGCCCTTACGCCTGCACCGGCCTCAGCGCAGGAACCGACCACCGAGCCTGCCTCGGAACCGACCACCGAACCTGCCTCGGAACCGACGACGGAACCCACCCAGGCCCCCACGGCCGAACCTACTCAAGCGCCGGCCCCAGAACCCACCCAGGCCCCCACCTCAGAACCCACCCAGGCCCCTACTACAGAACCTACCCAGGAAGCAACCACCGAACCACCTCAGCCCCCTACCGTCGAACCCACCCAGGAATCAACCGTAGAACCCGGCCAGCCCACCGCGCCGCCTACGGCGGAACCGACCGAGCAGCCCGCTCCGCTCCCGGCCGAGCCAGGCCCGCCGCCCACGCTTGAACCTTCGGAAGAACCCACCCCCACCGTCACAGCCACACCTGATTTGAGCTTTCGGGTGGCCGCCGCTCCACCGGTCTACTTTGTCAATTTGACGGTTTTAGACCGCAACACCCAGCTTCCTATCACCGACTTTACCTACCTGGTCAATGAAGACAACGCCGGCACTGCTTCCGATGGCGATGCTAACCAGCCCTCGTTGAAGCCGATGGCCAGCTACAGCCCGGTTGTGGCCGCCGGCGACGAAACCACGGCCAGTCCCGTCGGGCTGCCGGATATTGCCGCCTCAGACTTTAACCCGATTGCCGGCGACCCTGACAACCCCCAGCCCTCCGATATAGATCGCTATCTCATCTCGGTGCGAGCGCCGGGCTATAAGCTGTGGGGCCAGCATGTCCGTTTTACCGGGGCCGAGGTTGGCCAGACCAAAGATGTTACGGTTGAGCTGATCCCAGAGCCGCTGCCCCTCTCTAAAATTAATGTGCATGTTTTTCACGATAACGCCCCGGTCAACGGCGAAGATGACGTCCCCGTAGAAACCGGCTTGAGCGGCTTCCACATCGTCGTTGAAGACACCGTTGGCGAAGTTACCGTAGACTGGTACGGCAACCCTCTCTGCGGCGGCTACTGCGTTACCGACGCCAACGGCAATGTGACTATCGCCAACCTGCCCTTTGGCAAGTACGAGGTCATCGCCGTTCCGCCCAACGGCTCCGATTGGGTCCAGACCACCACCATCGAGGGCACGCACGTGATTGACGCCTGGATTGAAGAAGGTAACGACGGCAACAGCCCCCGCGAAGGGTTTCAGCAGGCCGCCGTTTGGATTGGCTTTGTCAGGCCGATGGATAATTGGAGCGGCCCAGATACCGGCGTTATCCGGGGTACGGTAAGATACGTGGTTGAGTGGACGCCGCCGATCAACCCAATCACCCTGGGTGAAGCGGTCTACAAACCCTGGGTCGCCCTGACCGACATCGGTGGGAATGACCAGCAGGTTTACCTGGCGCGCGGCAATCCCGACGGGAGTTTTCAGATTGACAATGTGCCCGACGGCGAATACCAGTTGGCCGTGTGGGATGAGGATTTGGACGCCATCATCTCATTCTTTACGGTGGTGGTGGCCGGCGGGCAAACGGTAGATTTGGGTGAATTTGGCATCCCCCGTTGGTTTGGCTGGATTTCGGGCGATGTGTTCATGGACAACGGCCTCGACGCTTTTGGCAATAACATCGGCGGGGCCGGCAACGCCCTGCGGGATTGTTCCAATCCCAATGACCCCTCCACCTGTGAGGTTGGCATCTCCGGCATTGACCTGGACACCCGCTACCGCGACGGCTCCATCCAATACGCTACCTTTACCGATAACAACGGCTTCTACGAATTCCCCGAAGTTTTTGAGCTGGAAAAATTTGCCGTAGCCGAGGTGGGCTTTGGTCGCTTCCACCGCACCGGCCGCTCGGTCTTTTTCCCGTATGATGTTAACGGCCCGCACGGGCCGGGCAACCCCGAAGTGCTGCCCGATGATTTGGGCGGTGGTTTGCTGGTCAATGAACTCACCTGGGCGGCCAAACGAACCAATATTGACTGGGGAAAACGCCCCTACGCCAAAGATGACCCGAACACGCCCGAATACGAGGGTGAAAATGGGGGCATCTCCGGCATTGTGTACTATGCCGTCACCCGCAACGAATTTGAGGCCCGGCTGGCCGCAGCCGAGGATTACGAGCCGGGCATCCCCGGCGTCACCATCCGGCTTTATGACGCCGCCGGTGTAACCCTGCTGAATGAAGTTCAGACCGACTCCTGGAGCCACCCCACCGGCTGTGACGCGCTCGACTCGCAGGGCAACCCCGCCCCGCCCGACCCCGACCCCTTGAATCGAGGCCCCAACTGTATTGAGGTGCCCAACATCTCTAATGAGGTGAAGGATGGGGCTTTTGACGGCGGTTATGCCTTTGAAACCATGTGCCCCGGCGGCATTTTGCCCGGTGAATCCTGCGAAGGCCGGCCGGATGAAACTGCCCTGACCCCCGGCGACTACGTGGTTGAGGTGGCGCCGCCGCCCTTCTACCAAATTGTCAAAGAGGAAGACCAGAACACCGACGAGGGAACCCTATTGCAGCCGGCCTTCCCACCTCCGCCCTGTGTTGGCCCGCTGCACCTGGTCAACGACTCCCGCAACCCCTTTGACGGCCAGCAGATGCCGCTGTGTAACCGCAAGTTGGTGACGCTGCAAGACCAACAAAACGCCGCCGCCGATTTCTTCCTCTTTACCGACAGCGACGACAACACCGACCCCGACCCGACCCTGAACAACTGGACTACCGGTGAAGCCGTGCCGCCCGCCGGGCGCATCTTTGGCTTCTTGCTGGATGACCTCAATATCGAAACCGACCCCAACTTTATCTATTACGGTGAGAAGCGGGGCATCCCCAACACCTCGGTGGGTATCCGCGACTTTACCGGCCGCCTGATCAGCATGCTCACCACCGACGAGAATGGTATTTTTGAGGTGGTGCTGCCCTCCACCTATATGGCTAACTGTCCCATTCCCTCCGGCGTCTGCCCCGGCATGTACCGTGTGGTCGGCAATGACCCCGGCGACCCGGATAACCCCAGCCCCAACTTTAACCCCAACTACCAAACCATCACCTTTGTCTTTGACGTTTGGCCCGGCAAAACCACTTACGCCGACGTGGCCCTCTTCCCCATTACGGCCTTCACCTCCTTCCCCGGCTCGCAGTTTGGCCAGCCGGCCCAGTGCCTGGCGCCCGCCGACCAGCCCCAGGTATTTGTGGTGAATCCACCCTACGGCAACCCCGGCGATACCTTTACCATCACCGGGGCCGGTTTTGACCCGGCCAGCGCCGTCACCCTCAACGGCCAGCCGCTCAACGTCACTTATGTATCGGGGACTCAACTGAACGTGACCATCCCACCCGATTTTGCCGGCGGCCCCGGCCAACTGTTGGTGAGCAACCCCAACGGCAGGGTGAGCCAAAACGGCCTCACCTTCCACGTGGGCCAGTCCCCGGCTTTTGTCGTCAATCCGGGCGAATCTATCCAGGCCGCCATTGACGCGGCCAGCCCCGGCGACCTGATTGTGCTGGCCCCCGGCCTGCACTTTGGC
>CAZDMM010000140.1:0-12382 GCA_964505845.1 uncultured Caldilineaceae bacterium | reverse complement strand
AAGCGAGGTTGCAGCGCAATTTCCCGCGCCAGCACCATCTTTTGGGCGTTGCCGCCGGAGAGCTTGCCGGCCGGGGTCAGCACCGAGGGCGTGCGCACGTCGTACCGTTCAATCAACTGCCGGGCGGCGGCGATGATGGCCTGGGGGTTGAGCAGGCGGCGGCAGGTGTACGGCTCGCGCCAAAAAGTTTCCAGCACCAGGTTTTCGGCCACGCTGGCGTCATCAAGCATGCCCTGGTTATAACGGTCGGAGGGCACGTGGGCCACCTTGAGGCCGATAATCTCGGCCGGCGTGGCCCCGCTGATTTCCCGGCCGTCCAGCAAAATCTGCCCTTTTTCCACCGGACGCAGGCCGCGCAGGGTCTCTTCCAGCTCTTTTTGGCCGTTGCCGGCCACCCCGGCAAAACCTAAAATTTCGCCGGCCCGCAGGTCAAAACTGACCCCCTTGACCGCCGGCAGGCCCCGGTCATCCCGAATCCACACCTCTTTGACCTGCAGGCGCACCTCGCCGGCTTCCCGGGGCGCTCTGGAGACGTTGAGCAGCACCTCCCGGCCCACCATCAGCCGGGCCAAATCGCTTTTGGTGATGTGCTCTTCCGCCGGGCGCACCGTGCCGACGGTATGCCCATCTCGCAAAATGGTGATGCGGTCGCTGATGGCCAGCACCTCGTTGAGCTTGTGGCTAATGAAAACAATGGCCCGGCCCTGGGCCACCAGCATATTTTTGATGATGGTCAGCAGTTCGCTGGCCTCGTCGGGCGTCAGCACGGCGGTCGGCTCATCCAGAATCAACACCTCGGCCCCGCGATAGAGCGCCTTCAAAATCTCCACCCGCTGCTGCTCCCCCACCGAAAGCTGCCACACCAGGGCATCGGGATTGACGTTGAGACCGTATTGAGTGGAGATGTCCAAAATTCGGCGGCGCACTTTTTGCTTGTCTTCCAGCAGCGGGCCGCGCGAGGAGGGCTGGCCCAGGATGATATTTTCGGCGACGGTGAAGGTTTTGACCAGTTGAAAATGCTGATGCACCATCTCGATGCCGCTGCGGATGGCATCCTGGGCCGAGTGGAAATGGACGCGCCGGCCTTTGACGTAAATCTCGCCCTCGTCCGGGTGGTACAGGCCGTAGAGGATGTTCATCAGGGTGGTTTTGCCGGCCCCGTTTTCACCCAGCAGGGTATGGACTTCGCCGGGGTAGAGGTCAAAATCCACCCCGTTATTGGCCAGCACGCCCGGAAAGCGTTTGACGATGCCGCGCATGCGGATGATGGGTTCAGTGACAGAAGATTGGGTTGGCATAGCTGTCTACAATCTCGGTTGGAAGGATGGGAGAATGGAAGGCTGGAAGGGCAGCTTTACCAACCTTCCATTCTTCCAAATTATATAGCCAGCCTCGATGGGGATTCTTCGGCCTACGGCCTCAGAATGACATGAGGCAGTTATTCCGCCCCACTCACAAACGGCACTTCCAACGCGCCGCTCTTGATTTTGGCTTTGGCTTCTTCCACCTGTTTCATCGCTTCGGCCGGGATTTTATCGGCCAGCTTGGGGTTGATGGTGATATCCAGAGCGTTTTCCTTCATGCCGTAGCGATAAAAGGGCGCGTTGAAGGATTTGTCCAGGGTAGTTTTGAGCATATCGCGGAACATCGGCTCCAGGTTCCAGACGATGTTGGTCAAAACCACGTCCGGGCCGCTCTCGGTCATATCGCCCACGTAGCCGGTGGCAAAGCCCTTTTTCTCTTTGGCGGCTTCAATCGCGCCCAGGGTGGGGCCTTCGCCGCACTGCACCCAAAAATCCACGCCGGTATCGGCCTGGGCCAGGGCAGCCTCTTTGGCCTTGGCCACGTCGTACCAATCGCCCACGGCGGTAAAGGTCAGGTCGGCGTTGGGATTGACCGTTTTGGCTCCGGCCAGCAGGGCTTCGCCCATGGCGTGGCACACCGGAATATCAAAGCCGTACAGCGCCCCAAACTTGCCGCTCTTAGAAACGTGCCCGCCGATGATCCCCACCAGGTAAGCCGACTGGTAAAACGGCTGGTCGTAATCGGCCACGTTCTTGGCCGTTTTGTTGATGCCGCCGCCCCAGGCAAAGTTGGTATCGGGGAACTCTTTAGCCACCTCAAAGGCGGCATCCTGGTAGCCAAAGCTGTGGGCCACAATCATCTGGTAACCGCCGGAGGCCAATTCACGCAGCACGCGGGGAGCGTCGGCCGGCGCAACCCGCTCCGAGAAGGTGGTCTCGACGCCGTCTTTTTTGAGGGCTTCCAGGGCGATGTAAGCGGCCTCGTTCCAGGAGTTGTCATCGCGCGGGCCGCTTAGCAGCAGGGCAAACTTGCCTTTGCCGCCCCCTGAGGCCGCCTCGCCCCCGGCAGATGGCGCCGCCGGTTGACCTCCACAAGCCGCCAGCAGCAGCATCGCTACTGATCCCAGAGCCAGGATGTAAACATATAGCTTTTTCATAACTTCACTCCTCCTCAAAATTAGTGTCAGGTGTCAAGTGTCAGGTGTCACCTGATAATTTTTGGCTGGTACCCACTGTGGATATCCAATACCATTGTTAGGAAAGCCGAGTTGACTCAAAATTGTGAATATACACCTCCTTCTCTCGACCACCGGCCACCCAATGTTATGAAGTTAAGGCAAGAGAGCAACCTGAGTAGCGCGGAACTCGTCCTGACGCGAAGCGTGCCGAAGGACGGAGTGAAGCGCGTATTGAAGGATGCGGGTTGGCCTCGTATCGTCGCGTGAGCCACATCTCCTTCGGCCTGGCTCAGGGCAGGCTTCGATACGGCCCTCGTTTCACTCAGGGCTACTCAGGATGCTACCACCTTAATGATATTGACGGCGCCGCTGACGGACTATTTGAAAATTGGCGGTACCAACAAGGGTATCATATCGGCGGTCAGCCGTCTGCGGTCTCTCACGATGTCCCAAAGGTCAGGCCCAACTGGTTCAGCCACTTGCGATAAGAAATGGCGGTGCGGTCGCTGCGCAGATGCAGTTCGGCCTGCAAATCGAGCGGCAGCAGTTCCGGCCGCTGCGATTCCACGATGGGGCGATCCTGGGCAAAAATTTTGTCCTGGTAGGCCACCAACTCCGCTTCGGGAATATCGTGGCCGTAATTCATGGCCATCCACATCCAGGCGGTGCTTTGCACGGTTTCGTGCGGGGTAATCATCAGCAGGATCGAAAAGCCGGACTCGGCGGACTCCTTGATGAAATAGGCAGTCAGGGGGCGATAGGCGCGATAGGTGTAAGAAACGGTATCCCCCTGGCCGGTGCCGTAGGGGTCGGGCTGATAAACCTTCACCCCGGTTGAGACTACCCCCTCCGGCCCAATCTCCGACTCGTAATCCTCAATTTCGGGCCGCTCCTTGACGCCCAAGATGCCCTCATGCACAAAGGGAAAGTGGCCCACATCCAGAAAATTCTCCACGATGCGCGGGCCGCTGGCGTTGACCCGGTACGGGCCGCAAAAGATTTTGCGAAAGCCGGGGTCGGCCCACTCCGGGAAAGGGGGTACATCATGGTATGGCTGGCCCAATGAGACCCAGACCAGGCCGTAACGCTCGCGGGTTTGGTAGGTTTTGACCAAGGCTTTGGTGGGCGGGGTCTGGCCGGGGTGAGCCGGCATGTGGGTGCAGCGGCCGGCGCTGTTGTACGTCCAGCCGTGATAGGGGCAGACCAACTGCTCGTTTTCCACCCGGCCCAGCGAAAGGCGCGTGCCGCGATGCAGGCACAAATCTTGCCAGGCCAGTATCTGGCCGTTGGCCCGCCACAGCACAATGTCCTCGCCCAGGAGCCGCGTCCCCATCACTTCCCCTTCGGCCAGGCCGTCGGCCCGCACCACCGGATGCCAATCATTGATTAAAACGGGATCATCTATCATCCGTAATCACTCTCCTAGCAAAATAGACCGCCGACGGTTGACCGCCGACCGTCGAAAAATATTTTTACACTTCGCGTCAGTAGGGTGTCACAAGGTCGTGAACACTTTTAAGAAAATAGAAGACGGTAGACAGAGAAATTGTACGACCTGCAACTCTGCAACTCTGCTACCCTGTTCATGCTGTTCCAAAAGTCAAACCTAACTCTCGCAACCACTTGCGGTAGGCAATCGCCATGCGGTCTGAGCGCAGGTGCAGTTCGGCCTGCAAATCCAGGGGCAGCAGCTCCGGCCGCTGCGATTCCACAATCGGCTGGTCCTGCCCAAAAATTTCGCCCAGGCGCGCTTGCAGTTCAGCCTCGGTCGCACCGCTCTGGTGGGTGGTGGCAATGCACATCCAGGCGACGCTTTCCACCTCGGTTTGGGGCGTCACCATCAGCAGGATGGCATACTTTGATTTTTCCGACTCTTTCAAAAAATGTGCGGTCAGGGGGCGAAAGGCGCTGTAGGTGTAATACACCTGTCCGCCCTGGTCGCCGTAGGGGTTGGGTTGGTAAACGGGGATTTTACCGGAGACGACGCCGGCCGGGGTCAGAGTGGCTTCATACTCGCCAATTTCGGGGTAGGCGGGGTCGCCCAAAATCCCGGCGTGGACAAAGGGCAGGTGGGCCACATCCAAAAAATTCTCGATGACGCGCGGGCCGCTGGCCTTGACTTGATACGGGCCGCACAAAACTTTGCGGAAGTTATCGTCGGGCCACTGGGGAAAGGGGGGAATATCCTGGCCGGGCCGGCCCAGCGAGACCCAGACCAGGCCATACCTTTCTTGGGCGCGATAGGTTTTGACCACGGCTTTGGTGGGCGGGGTCTGGCCGGGGTGAGCCGGCATGTGGGTGCAGCGGCCGGCGCTGTTGTACGTCCAGCCGTGATAGGGGCAGACCAACTGCTCGTTTTCCACCCGGCCCAGCGAAAGGCGCGTGCCCCGGTGCAGGCACAAATCTTGCCAGGCCAGCGGTTCACCATTGACCCGCCACAGCACGAGGTCCTCGCCCAACAGCCGGGCGCTGGCAACCTTTTTTTCTGTTAAATCCTTGATAGGTGCTACCGGATGCCAATCATTAAGCAATACAGAGTCGGTGATGATGGGGCAGCCTCCTGCTACCGGTATGATTATGATGTCTGAATCAATATTTTGGCTGGTGCAAGCATCGGAAGGGGGATGGCAGAAATTAGGTGAGCAGCATTTTGGTGTGAGACGTTATTTTTGTCAAACTTTACAGATAACTCTGCAGCCTAAAGGTGACTGGCGCTTGCCAAGAGAAAAGTGCCAGTCACCTGAATAGCTGCTTTTACAGATTGAACTGTTTGATGATCTCCAGGGCGGCGGCGATAGCTCCAGCCGGCGAGGCGATGCGCTCCGCCTCCCAGCCTTTCAAGGGCAGGGTGGCGTCCAGCCCCAGCTTGGCCGACATGCCCTCCACCGAGGAAGGATCGAGCCGGTTGCAGAAAACTTTGGGCACTACAAACATATTGGTATCGGCCTGAAAGCGGGTGGCAATGGCCCACAGCACCTCTTCCTCATTGAAAACATCAATGTCCTCGTCCACTGCCACCGCCAATTTGAGGTACGAGTCCAGCCCAAAGAGCAGCATCAGGGCGTGGCGGGCCTGCCCTTCGGCGGTTTTTTTGAAGGACATGTAGGCGTGAAAATGGGTGCCGGATTTGGGATAGTTCAGCGCCTTGAGGGTCGGCACCACCTCTTTGAGCCGCTCAAACACGTGCGCTTCTTTGGCCACACGGCCCAGCAGCAGGTGTTCGGTGGAGTAGCCGGGGATGACATCCAGATAGAGGGGTTTTTTGCGCCGGGTGATGGCTTTTACCACCAAAACGTTGCGGGTGGAACGGTAGGTGGAGTAGCCGGTGTATTCGCCGTATGGCCCCTCATCCTCATACACGTCGGCCAGGATTTCGCCTTCCAGGACGATTTCGGCATTGGCCGGCACTTCCACCTCAATGGTCTGGCATTTGACCAGTTCAACCGGCTGCTGCAGCAGACCGCCGGCGATGTCAAACTCATCCACCTCCATAGCCACTTTGGCCCCGGCCGCCAGATGCACCGCCGGGTGCGCCCCCAGCACCACGGCGACCTCCAAATTTTTGCCCCTGGCCTGGCAGCGGAGTAAATGATCCCAAATGTGGCCGCGGGAGTGCAGGCTGGCCCCAAAGCGATTTTTACCGCGCAGGTGCAGCCGTTGGTAGCTCAGGTTGCGCACGCCGGTATCGGGGTCTTTGCAGACCAGGATGCCGGAGCCGATGTAGCGGCCGGCGTCGGCCGCAAAGTGACGGCTGATCGGCAGCAGCCCGGCCTCCACCGCCTCGCCGGTCAGGCTCACTTCCTGCACCGGCCCGGAGTCCACGATGATGGGCGGAATGGGGTTGCTCTCGGCTCGCAGCCAGGCCCCGTTGAACTCCGCCGCCGCGCCAACCCCGGCCATGCGGGCGATGCGCCTCCGGTCGGCAAAGAGGTTGGCCACCACCGGCATGTCAAAACCGAGTGGTTTTTCCACATAAATGACCGGGAACTTTTTGCGCTTTTCCAACTCCCACATCAGGGCGGTGGGAATATAATCCAGCTCCATTGGCTCGGTAAGGCGCAAAATCTCCGTTTCCGGCAGTGAGTCTAAAAATGTTCGTAATGAGCTCATAATTTTTCCCCTGGATAGTGGTCAGTTGTCAGTGGGTTAAAACCCCTACTCCCTACTCCATACTCCCTTTCTTGCCCGCCATCATCAGCCCAACTTCTTCCAACAACTCTCGTTTGGCGGGAACTTCACCCATAATCTGGCCTTCGTACATCACCAAAATGCGGTCGCTGAGGGCAAAAAGCTCTTCTAACTCGGTCGAGATGAGCAGCACAGCGGTGCCGGCGTCGCGCTGGGCCAGGATTTGCTGCAGCACAAACTCGGTGGCCCCAATATCAATGCCCCGCGTGGGCTGGTTGACCAGCAGCAGGCGGGGGCGGCGATGTAGTTCTCGCGCCACCACCACCTTTTGCTGGTTGCCGCCGGAAAGGTGAGCGATTTCGTCTTCCACATCGGCGGCGCGGATGGTAAATTTTTTAACCAGCGACCAGGCGTGGTTGGAAATATTGCGAAAGGACAGAAAGCCGCCGCGGGCGTAAGGCTGGCTCTGATAGTCGTGCAAAATAAAGTTTTCGGCCACGGAAAAGGGCAGAATCACCCCCATTTTTAGCCGGTCTTCGGGGATGTGGGTTAGCCCGCTGCGGCTGAGGGCGTGCGGTGTGAGGTGATGCACCAACTGCCCGGCCAGTTTCACCTGGCCGCCGGCCAGCGGCGTCAGGCCAGCCAGGGCCAGGGCCAACTCGCTTTGGCCGTTGCCCGAAACCCCGGCAATGCCCACAATTTCCCGTTGCCGCACCTCAAAAGAGACTCCCCTGACGGCGGGCAGGCCGCGCGTATCATTCACCCGCAGATTTTCTACCGCCAGCACCACCTCGCCGGGAGTGGTGCGCTGGCGCGGTAGTTCCATCAGCACTTCGCGGCCCACCATCAGGCGGGCCAACTCGCGGGGGTTGGTTTGGGCGGTGTTAACGGTAGCGATAACCTGGCCGTCGCGCAGCACCGTCACCCGGTCGCTCACCTGCATCACCTCGTCCAGTTTGTGGGTGATAAAGATGACGGTCAAACCCCGGTCGGCCAGGCCGCGCAGAAAGGTGAGCAGGTGGCGCGTTTCCTGGGGGGTCAGCACGGCGGTCGGCTCATCCAAAATTAGCAAATCGGCCCCGTGATACAGGGTTTTTAAAATCTCTACCCGCTGTTGTTCCCCCACCGAGAGGGTGCTGACCAGGGCCTCCGGCTCCACTTCCAGGCCAAAATCCTGGCTCAGGCGGCGGATGCGCTCCGCCACCTGGGGCATGTCGCCCAAAACTTTCCAGGGGCGGTGCTGGCCCAGAATCACATTTTCGGCTACGGTGAGGGTGGGCGCCAGCATAAAGTGCTGATGCACCATGCCGATGCGCTGCCGGATGGCATCTTTGGGGGAGTGAACGTGCAAGGGGTGGCCTTTGTAAAAAATCTGGCCGGAGTCGGGCCGGTACAGGCCGTATAGAATGCTCATCAACACCGTTTTACCGGCCCCATTTTCACCCAGCAGGCAGTGAATCTCCCCGGTTTTTACCTCTAGGCTGACGCCGTTATTGGCAATAACACCGGGAAAGGTTTTGACGATGTTTTCGATGCGCAGCAGAGGTTGATCCATTTTTGTCTCTTTTATACTGTCAAAGCTCAGAGCAGGATCAGCGGAATTGAAGGATTTCTTATCCTTTCATTCCGAAAATCTTGCTCTTGCTTATCATCATTCACCTCATCATCAGGCTTTGTACGGTTCACCCAGCGCCCTGGGCGCAGCCGAGCGGTGGCGCAGGCTGATCAGCACCACCAGGGTAGCCAGGTAGGGCAGGGCTTGCAAAAATTGGTACGGGATGACCAGATCGGCCATGGCTTGCAAGCGTAGCTGCAAGGCAAAAAAGAGGCCAAACAGCAGCGAGGCCCACCAGGCTCCTTTGGGCGACCAGCGGCCAAAAACCACCACCGCCAGGGCGATAAAGCCGCGCCCGGTAGTCAAACCTTCCACAAACTGGTTGGTGTGGGCCAGGGTCAAATAGGCCCCGCCGATGGCCGTGAGCACCGTGCCAATGATGATGCTGACGTAGCGTATCCGGCTGACATTGATGCCCACCGTGTCGGCGGCGCGGGGATGCTCGCCCACCGAGCGGATGGACAGGCCAAAGGCGGTGCGATACAGCACAAAACTGGCTACCAGCACCAGCACCACGGTGCCATACACCATAAGGTTGTGGTCAAAGAGAATTTCGCCCACAAAGGGCAGGCTGCTCAAAAGCGGGATGTCCAGGGGGGGGAAGGTTTCGACTCCCTGGGCTTTGCCCACAAACAGGGCGCGGTAGAGAAACCCGGTTAAACCCAGGCCAATCATATTAAAGGCAGCGCCGACCACAATTTGGTTGGCCTTAATCGTCACCGTGAATAGGCCAAAAATCAGCCCGTTGACAACCCCACTGAGCACGGCAGCCAATATCCCCACGGCCAGGCTGCCGGTGTAAAACGTGCCGGCAAAACCGGCAAAAGCGCCCATCAGCATGACCCCTTCCAGGCCGATGTTGAGCACCCCGGAGCGTTCGGAATACACCTCGCCGATGGCGGCGTAAATCAGGGGAGTGGCCAGCCGCCAGGTGGCCGCCAAAATAGCTTGCACCGCAACGGTGAGCGCAATAATATCCATGCTAACCTATTCTCCCTGCTGACTCGTCCGCCAGCGATACACCCCAAAGGCTACCACCGACAAAATGACCAACCCTTGAATGGCAAACACCAGCACCGACGGAATTTTTGCGTTCATTTGCATCATCTCAGAGCCGGAACGGAGCGCCCCAAACAGAATCCCGGAAAAAATAATGCCGAGAGGGTTGTTATTAGCCAGCAGGGCGACGGCAATGCCGTCAAAACCATAGCCGGGCGAGATTTGCTGGTAAAGCCGGTAGGTTAAGCCGGCCACCTCTATGGCTCCGGCCAGGCCGGCCGCGCCGCCGCTGATAGCCATGGCCAGCAGCAAATTGGCCTCGATGTTCATGCCGGCGTAGCGGGCGGCTTCGGGGTTGATGCCGACGGCCCGGATGGCGTAACCGATGCTGGTTTTGAAAATCAACAGGTAAAGCAGAAAGGCCAGAATCAGCGCCAGCACAAAACCGACGTGCAAGCGGGTAGGGGGTAAAATGCGAGGCAGCCAGGCCGCTTCGACAATACGCGCCGTTTGCGGAAATTTGCCCACCTCTTCAATCATCGGGCCGGTAACCAGGTAGCCGGTGCCGATAATGGCAATGTAGTTGAGCATAATGGTGGTTACAATCTCGCTGGCCCCAAAGCGGATTTTAAAATACCCGGCCAGCATGCCCCACAACGCCCCGCAGACCGCGCCCACCAGCAGCACCAGGGGGATGAGCACAACGGCCGGCAGATGGCCCAGGTTGATGCCCACAAAGGTGGCGGCCACCGCCCCGGCATAAAATTGACCTTCTGCCCCGATATTCCAGATGCTGCACCGGAAAGCCACCGCCAGCCCCACCCCGATCAGGATCAAGGGAGTGGCCTTGAGCAGTACTTCCACAATCGCCCGCTGGTCGCTAAATGCGCCCTGCCACATCACCCGGTAAGCTACCAGGGGGTTGTACCCGGCGGCCAGCAAAATCAGCCCGCTAACCGTCAGGGCCACAGCAATGGCTGCCAGCGGAGTGATGATGCTCCTGAGGCTGTTCAGCAGACGTGAGGCTCCTTTGGGGTGCAGCGCTCCGGCCTCATAAGCCGGCGTCGCCAGGGGATTTGGTGCTTGGGATTCTGCCATACGGATTACCTGCCAATTGGGTCAACTGCTGTTAAGTGGCCGCCATTACTTTGGCTACCTCGGCCATAAGCCCCGGCGCGCTTTTCAAATCCAACACCGGGAGCAAAAATTCATCCAACCCGTAGCGAGCCATGAGCTCGGTCAGTTCGGCGGCGCACTCGGCCACGCTGCCCATAATCACAAAGGGGCGCACCCACTCGTCCTTAACCAGTTTTCCGGCTTCGCCCAGGCCGCCGGCCATGGCCTGGCGAATGGCGTTCACTTCCGCCTCGGAGATGCCCAGTAAATTTTTTACCTGCGGCGGCGAGTCTACCAGCCGGTAGGTCATGTGGGGGCGGACTTCTTCCAGTCCGGCCTCGCTGGTAATCACCATGGTCGAGTAGCACAGGCGCGGTTTGTTGCCCAACTTAGCCGCTCCGGCCCGCACCAAATCCACATAATCTTGCATGAACTCCTTGTGGATAAAATCCAGAATGACGCCATCGGCCAATTCGCCGCCCAGGGCCAGCATTTTTGAGCCGCGCCCGGCAATCCAAATTTCAATATCAGGCCGGGCGTAAGAGAGCGAGGCTCCGGCCAGTTTGACGATTTCGCCTTGAAAATCAACCGTTTCGCCCCGAAAAAGCGCCCGGCTGGTCAAAGTCATCTCACGCACGGCGGTGAGCGGTTTGACCCGCTCAAGGGCCAGGGGAGTCAGCGTTAAACTCCCGCCCGCGCCGATGCCCAAAAAGGCCCGCCCGCCGGACAGCTCATCCAGGGTGGCGATGCTGGCGGCGGTCACTGCCGGGTGGCGGGTGTAAGCGTTGGTAATGCCTGTCCCAAGCTGGATGGTGTTTGTTTTGTGGGCAATAGCGGTCAAAGTGACATACACATCGCGGGTCGCCAGCCCCTCATCGTAAACCCAGCAGCGGCTATAGCCCAGCCGTTCCGCCTCTTGCCCTAACTCGGTCATATAGCCGACCGGCGCTTCGGGAATGAGATTCACTCCGCTTGCAATCATAAAAATCCATCCTCAAAGTGATGAGAGCAGCTTTAGTAGCGATCTAAAAATAACTTTGCAGTTCCAATCTCGTTCCCAAACTCACGCGAAGCGGGGAACGAGATTGGAGTTTATGAGAACAACTTTAATAATTGCAGGGACGTGGCTACCACGTCCCTGCCAGCAAGAGAGTCGGTTATTTAATGGGGGCCAGTACGTCAATCTCCCCGGCCACAATCTTCTTTTGGGCTTCTTCAACCGCAGCCCGCACTTCTTTCGGCACCACCTTGTCGGCCTTTTCGTTGTAGGTTACCCAGACCACATCAGGGGTTTCCAGGCCAAAGGCAATATTTTTGTTAGGTTGGAAGGTACCGTCGCGCACGCTTTGGGCCACCTTTACCAAACCGCGCCCGTAATCGGCCACATAGTTAGCCACCACCTGCTGCGGCGCCAGGGCGGTCTGGTCGCCATAAGTGCCAAAAGCCCAGACATCTTTGCTCTCTTGGGCGGCCTGGAAGATGCCTTGCCCGGCGATGTTGGCGTTGGGGGCTAAAAAGTCGGCTCCCTCAGAGATTTGGCCCAGGGCGGCCTCTTTAGCCGCAGCGATGTCGGTCCAGTTGCCCAGATAGGTCACGGCCACCGGAAAATCTTTGTTGACGCTTTTGGCCCCATTGATGAAGCCGGTAAAGCTGTTAGAGATGGGCGGAATCTCCACCCCGCCCACCAGCCCGGCCCCTTTGCCCATGCTGGCCGCGATGACGCCCAGCAGGTAGAAGGGTTCATGCGAGTCCAGGTTAACCCCGACCACGTTGGGTTCGGCGGCGGCGCTGCTGGAAATAACAAAAACGGTATCGGGAAATTCCGGGGCCACAGTTTTGGCCGCATCTTCAAATTGAAAGCCGTGGCCGATGATAACCTGGTAGCCCTGGCTGGCGTAATCGCGGAACGCCTTTTCAAAAGCGGCGGGCGACTCTTCCAGTTCCACATAACTGATTTCCGCGCCCAGTTCCTTCTCGATGGTCAGGAGCGCGTTGTAGGCTTGCTCATTCCAGCCTGTATCGTTGACCGGGCGGGGGCTGAG